>NZ_JAJEQN010000005.1:0-127445 GCF_020687335.1 Anthropogastromicrobium aceti | reverse complement strand
TCAGCATAAATCCTGAACACAGTGGCTATAATTCAGTCTATAAGACTGAATGATGCTGCCGGAACTAGTTAAGGAATCCCACGGTTTTAACCGTGGGAGTATGTCAATCTATCACATGCGGTTCAATTTCCTTCGGAATCAAACACTCATACTTTTCACCGTCAAGACGTTTATCAAACTCATCCCACGCCTTTTTGATCTCTTCTGGATGCTCTAAAAGTGTCTTAGCACTTTCTGCCATAACTTTTGCAGCAAAAATCATTCCCTTGTGAGCAATAGCTGACTTACCCTGTGCTGTCCACTGCCAGCTGTGCGCACCTGCACCATAGCTATAGCATGCTGTATTGACTGTAGCCGTTGGAATAACCCAGCTGACATCACCTACATCAGTACTTCCCATCTCACAATGATCGGTATGGATGGTTTCAACCACATAATCACAGATCTCGGAATTTTTAATATTTTCGCGAAGCTTCATAATATCAGCAATTCCAAATGGAATATCACTCAGCTGATCCTCAACTGAAAAGCTGTCCTTAAACTGCTTTGCATATGCACGCTCCTCTGCTGTATAAGTTGGAACTCCAACAGTCTGAAATGCCTTTGCAATAACATCCTCAAGTGCAAAGTTTGGAACAGTATTGCTTAAGCCCTCGTCAAACAACACTTCAAGTTTTGTATCAGTCATCAGTGCTGCGCCCTGTGCTATACGAACCACACGCTCATAAAGCTTCTTACACTTTGGATTTGTTGCAGAACGAATAAGATAGCGCACCTCTGCCTCTGCCTGTACGACATTCGGAGACTTTCCTCCAGTATTAGTAATTGCATAGTGAACGCGGTCACTGTCCTCCATATGCTCACGCATATAGTTTACACCCACATCCATCAGCTCGACTGCATCGAGTGCACTTCTTCCAAGATGTGGTGCACCTGCTGCATGAGAAGATACGCCATGAAAATGGAAACATGCCTGAATGCAGCTCTGGCTGCTTCCAGTGCATACCATGTGGAAATTAGCCGGATGCCATGTCAATGCGATATCACAGTCATCAAACACACCGTCACGCGCCATATAAGCCTTTCCCGAACCGCTCTCTTCACCTGGGCAGCCAAAAATCTTTACTGTTCCGCTGCCGCCGTTTTCCTTTAACATTTCACGGTAAGCCATTCCTGCTGCAATTGCACCCACACCAAGCATATGATGACCGCAGCCTTGTCCCATACCGTCTGGATCTTCTGGATGATATGACGGGCAGTCTGCCTTCTGGTTCATGCCATAAAGTGCATCAAATTCTCCTAAAAAGGCAATTACAGGGTGACCGCTTCCCCAGCTTGCTTCATAGCCAGTTCCAGTCTTTGCAACATCTGTCTTTACTTCAAAACCATGCTTCTTTAAAAATTCAACATGTGCTGCGCTGCTTTTATACTCGCGAAAACCTGGTTCCGGAGTCTCCCATACCGCATCCGCAAGCGCACACAGCTCTTCTTCATATGGAATCTGCATATTCTTACTCCTTATATATAATGATACTAGGGTCAAAAGCTTTCGCAATTATCCCACCATGTGGCATGCCACCTTGCGTCCATTAATCTCCTTCATCTTCGGCATCTCATTTGCACACTTCTCATTCGCATACGGACAGCGCGTGCGAAATGGACAGCCACTTGGCGGATTAATAGGGCTTGGCAGTTCTCCTTCAAGCATAATACGCTTTCTTGATTTTCCAACAAGCGGGTCTGGAATAGGAACAGCGCTTAACAATGCTTTTGTATATGGATGCATTGGATTTGCATATAATTCCTTACTGTCGCCCTCTTCAACAAGATGACCAAGATACATAACACCAATGCGATCTGAGATATGCTTTACCATGCTTAAATCATGCGCAATAAAAAGATACGCAATGCCAAGCTCTTTTTGGATATTCTTTAACAGATTGATGATCTGCGCCTGAATAGAAACATCAAGTGCAGAAATTGGCTCATCACAAACGATAAATTCTGGATTAAGTGCCAAGGTTCTTGCTATTGAAATACGCTGTCGCTGTCCACCGGAAAATTCATGGGGATAACGGCGCACATGATCTGGTTTTAAACCAACAATTTTTAACAGCTCTGTCACACGATCATCCTGTTCTTTTCTCGTCTGGTAAATATGATGAATTACCATAGGCTCACGAATGATCTCACCTACTGTCATTCGTGGATTTAATGATGCATACGGATCCTGAAAAATCAGCTGAATATTCTTTCTAAATTTCTTTAGCTTCTGTCCAGAAAGATATGTGATATCTTCTCCATTTACAAGAATTTTTCCATCTGTCGGTTCATTGATTTTTACAATAGTTCTTCCAAGAGTAGACTTTCCACAGCCTGATTCACCTACAAGACCATATGTCTCACCCTTATGGATCTGAAACGACACATCGTCAACAGCCTTTACAACCTGCTTTTTGCCCCAGGTTTTTCCTGCATTAAAATATGTCTTTAAGTGCTGGACAGAGACGATCACATCACGCGTATCATCTGCATTATTTTTTATCTCATTTTGTACTTCCATGCTGCTCCTCCTCCCTGTTCTTTTTTTCATTTAACCAGCAGGCACTTCTATGTGTGTCACTAAAAATTGTCTCCACTGGCATTTTTGTCTTGCAAATCTTCATAGCCTCACTGCAGCGATCCACAAACGGACATCCTGCCGGCGGCTTTAATAAATCCGGCGGTGAACCTGGAATTGGCGTAAGCTCCTTGTCATCATCCTCTGGATTATTGATACAATTTAACAATCCCTTGGTGTACGGGTGATTTGGCTCGTAAAAAATCTCACGATCAGTTCCCGTTTCTGCCAGTCGTCCGCCATACATGATATTTATACGATCGCAAAGGCTGGCAACTACACCAAGATCATGCGTGATCATGATGACAGCTGCTCCTGTCTGTCTGCTCATTTCCTGAATCAGTTCAAGCACCTGTGCCTGAATCGTAACATCAAGCGCAGTCGTTGGCTCATCGGCAATAATAAGCTTTGGCTTATTTGCCAGTGCAATTGCAATCACGATACGCTGTCTCATACCGCCCGAAAATTCAAACGGATACTGATTTATACGCTTTTCTGGAGCTGGAATACCGACCTGACGCATCAGCTCAATTGCACGTTCATTTGCTTCTTTCTTTGTCATTTTCGGATTGTGATTCAAAAGAGTCTCACGAATCTGCTTTCCAATAGTTAACACTGGATTTAAAAATGTCATAGGATCCTGAAAAATCATTGCCATTGTATTTCCGCGAATCTCACGCATTTTTTTCTCATAGGAACGATTATCAGGAAAATCCTTTCTTGCAATTGACTCACCATTAAACACAATTTCGCCTTCATTTATAGAGCCATTTTGTGCCAGAAGGCCCATAACTGAATACATCGTAACTGATTTTCCTGATCCTGACTCACCGACAATGCCTAGAATCTCGCCCTCTTTTACAGAAAAGCTTACATCACGAACAGCCTGCACTGTTCCTTGATCAGTAGTAAAATCTACCCTAAGATGTTTTACATCCAATATTGTTTTCTTCTCTTCCATGATTCCCCCTTACTTCTTCTTGGGATCAAGCGCTTCGCTTAAACCATCGCCGATAAAATTCAGACTAAGCATTGTCAGACAAATTGCAAGAACTGGCCAGATGATCTGAATAGGCTGACTCTGAATCAGAGAACGCGCATCATTTGCCATTGTTCCCCAGCTTGCCTGCGGAATGCTGATTCCAATACCGACAAATGCAAGGAATGCTTCCGTGAAAATAGCATTTGGCACCATCAGTGTCGTATTGACAATAATCGGTCCCATACAATTTACAATCAGATGCTTAAACATAATACGCTTCTTGCTTGCACCGATTACATAAGCAGCCAATGCATACTCCTGCTCCTTCAATGTCAAAATCTGTCCTCTTACAAGACGCGCCATACCAACCCAACTGCTTATTCCAATAGCAAGCAGCATGGAGAATATATTAGAACCAAAAATCAGCATAATTAAAATAACATATAAAAGCGTCGGAACAGAATAAATAATATCAACAAGACGCATCAATATCATATCGACCTTGCCGCCAAAATAACCACAAACGGCACCATAAGCAACACCAATCACAAGATTTAATAATGCCGCTGCAAAACCAACTGACAATGAAATTCTTGCACCGTACATAATACGTACAAAAATATCGCGGCCAAATTTATCAGTTCCAAACCAGTGTGCCGCATTTGGAAGTGCATTTCTGCAAGTCAAATCCTGACCATCATATGTATATGGCGAAAACATTGGTGCAAAAATGGCAAACAAAATGACTACTGCCATAAAAACAAGGCTGACTAACGCCAGCTTATTTTTCTTAAAGCGACCCCAGGCATCCTGAAAATAAGTTTTGCTCTCCACTGCCACAAATTCGGAGTCTTTTTCACTATCATCAAGACGCGCAAACTCAGAATCTTCAATATCCTGACAGAATATTTTTTCCATAAGTAATTCAATTCTCCCTTCTGTAAACTTACTTCAAGCGGATTCTCGGGTCCATAAGCGCAGTAATCAAGTCGGTAACGATATTACAGATAATGATAAATGCGCCATAGAAAATTGTCAATGCCATAATCATTGTGTAATCACGGTTGCTTACGCTTGTTACAAATTCTGCACCGATTCCAGGAACAGAAAACAATGTTTCTACAACAAATGAACCAGTTAACAGTGTTGCAAGAAGTGGACCGGCATATGTGACAACTGGAACAAGCGCATTTTTAAGCGCATGGCGAATGATAACCATAACTTGTCCTGTTCCCTTACTTTTTGCAAGCACCATGTAATCCTGCTTCATAACCTCAGTCAAACTCGTTTTTGTAAGACGAGAAATCATCGCAATTGGAGAAAGCGCCAGTGCTGTTGCCGGCATAATATAATGACGCCATGTGCCCAAACCTACGATTGGAAGACAATGAAGCACCACTCCGAAAAGAATCATCATAAGCAGCGCCAGCAAAAAGCTTGGCACACTGACACCAATTGTTGCTATAAAAGCAACTGTATTATTTACCCACTGATGCTTTGAAAAAGCGGAAATTGTTCCTAGTAAAATTCCAATAGCGAGTGCAATGCAAAAAGCAGCCAGACCAAGACTTGCTGTGTATGGAATACCTGCCATAATAATGTCAGATACAGCCTTTCCTTTTCTGTTTAATGATGTTCCAAAATCACCCTTTACTGCATTTTGCAGATAGCGTACATACTGCTCTGTAACAGGCTTATCAAGACCATACTGCTCAACTAACTTTTCCTTTACATTTGCCGGAAGCTTGCTAGTTTCTCCGGCAAATGGAGAACCCGGAATGGCATGCATCAGAAAAAATGTGATTGTCGCAAGGGCAAATAGTGTGATTAAACCGATTACCAGTCGTTTTCCAAAATATTTTGCCATCAGTTTTTCCTTTCTTTTGTCAGATATTTTTCAAACCAATCTGTCATTTCTTTTAAACGGCGCATTCTGTGAAGCGGTTTTCCATTTCTGGAAAGTCCATGATTCTCGCCTTCAAACAGACACATTCTCGCCGGCACACCATAAAATTTAACAGCTGTAAACATCTGAATGCCCTGATCCAGCGTACAGTTGTAATCATTCATTGAATGAATAAACAAAATTGGTGTCTTTGCATTGCAGGCATATTTAAGCGGTGAACAATCCCACATTTTTTCCATACCATTCCACGGTGTTGCCAAAATCTCATTCTGATCAAATGTTACGCCAATTTCACTGCATCCAAAATCAGATACCCAGTTTGATACAGAGCGCTGAGACGCAATCGCTGCAAAACGATCTGTGTGACCTTCAATCCAGTTACACATAAATCCGCCGTAGGAGCCTCCTGCTGCGCCAATTTTTGCAATATCTATCTGTGGATATGCAGCCAGTACATGATCAGTAAATTCCATCAGATCCTCATAATCAATTGTTCCATATTTGCCTCTTAAATCAGCAAACGCTTCGCCATACCCTTCGGATCCTCTCGGATTACAGAAAAAGACAAACCAGCCCTTTGATGCCCACACCTGCATCTCATGGAAAAATACTTCTCCATATGTGCATCTTGGGCCACCGTGAATCTCTAACACTCCCGGATAACTCTTTGACGGATCGTAATCCTTTGGCTCAAGTACCCAGCCATCAATTGTCACACCATCCTTGTTTACGAATGGCATATGCTTTGCCTTTGAAATGAAGTGAGTCTCTGTATATGCGTCATTAAATGATGTTTTCTTTGTAACAGTACCATCTTTATACTCATAAATCTCGCAGAAGCCATTTGCCTTCATAGCAGCAAATGAAAGCTTTCCTTTTCCTGATGCTATCTCACAGACAAGACCATTCCATGCACATGCTTCATTTTCTTCATATGAACCATCTGCCTCTCTCTTATAAGAAATAATGCCATCCTTATATCCATGCTGTGCAATTGCATAGATTGTACCATCCTTTGCCACAACAAGACTCTCACCATGACTGTACTGGCAGTCTGTCATAATATCTACACCAAGCAGACAGTCCACCTGTACCTTCTTTACAGGCTTTTTCAGCGTTTCATCATACTCATAAATATCATGATATTGACCTTCTCCATATGGCTTTCCATCAGTTGCCGTAATCACAATCTTTCCATCTGCAAAAACAGCGCTTGATATCATCAGATTTTTCTGCTCCACAAGTGTTGTAAGCTTCTTTTCTTTTATGTCATAAAGAAGCACTGAATCTGTCTGATCAATCAAATTTTCCCACTCTTTGCCAAGGATCAAAAGTGCTTCATCTGACACACAGACAGAAGCCGTGTCAAAATTTTTTGCTGTAAGCTTTTTTAATGTACCTGTTTTTTCTTCATATAGATAAAGGCAGGTACGCACACCTGCGATAAAGCCGCGTCCATTGCCCCATACAGGAACCTCATCAATTACATGATAATCTTTTTCTTCTTTTCTTAGCTTCTCATCAGCGTCTAGTGGAAGTGAATTTCTATTTTCTTCGATTCCCATACAATATAGGCCATCTGAAAGCTTCTTGAAAAAGGATACAGACCTTGAAACAGAAAACGCCTGCTTTGCCTCTCCGCCATGAATATTGATGCGGTAAAACGTCGTTTTCTCTTCCAAATCATCCTTTTTTTCGCTGCGCTCTGATACAAATAAAATTGTCTGCTCATCTTCCCAGATAAAATCACCATCTTTGCCAGATGATGTCAGCTGAACTGCTTCCTTATTTTCTTCCATGATCCAAAGATTTTTACTATACTTATTATTTTCTTTATCTGGCTGTACAATCGTAAATGCAAGTGTCTTCTCATCAGGGCTATACTTTAAACTGGATGGACTTTTTATTTCATTAAAATCTTCTATTAAAATAGGTTTTAATTGATTCATTTTTTTCCTTCTTTTCTCTTAATATTTTTCATATGCAAAGGGGGATGGCGCCATTGCGTTCATCCCCCTTCACTGGAGTTTTCACGTTTCTAAGCTACATTATTCTGTAACTGTTGTATACGCAAAATATGGATAAATTCCATTCATGGTCTGACCTTCTACATATGTCTGAACTAATGCCGGATCATTAAAGTTGAACAGTGGAATGACATATACATTCTCTTCAACAAGATAATCCTCTGCCTCATGAAGTGCCTTCATATATTCAGAACGATCTGAAATCTGACGCGCATCTTCGATCATCTGATCAAACTTCTCATCATTAACTGCTGGAACTACCTGCATACCAGTTGTCCACATCTCCAAAAACTGAATCGGACTGTCCTCTGCAGAGTATCCATAACGGCAGATCTCAAAATCACCCTGATCAAGCTGATCATAATAAACACCTGACTCAACACACTCAAAATCAACTTCTACGCCAACAGCCTCCCACATCTGCTGCAACATAGTTGCCACATCACCGTGGATTCCATTGTTTGAATACTTATAAGTAATATGAAGCGGATTGCTCTCATCATAGCCAGCTCCTGCAAGAAGCTCCTTTGCCTGATCTGGATCATATGTCAATGTGTAGCCGTCTGCATCACCCTCTGCACGGAAGGTATCAGTGTCACCTGCAACGCCCTCTGGAACGAATCCATTTAATACTGGATAGAAGCTGTCACCGCCAAGAACATCTACCAGAGATTCCTTGTCAATTGCAAGCGCTAGTGCACGGCGCACATCTACATTCTTTGCCCATTCAGGTCCAGTCTCTGCTGAGTTGATTGCAAGATAGTAGTTTGAAGACTTCGGTACCATCCACAGTTCATCTGTTCCCTCATAATTTAATGCAGTATCAGTGGAAATTCCAAGAGCTACATCAATCTCACCAGTCTGATAAGCAAGTGCCTGTGCATCCTTATCTGCCATGCAAAGGAAGGTGATCTCATCCATTGTCACATCATCTGCATTTAAATAATTTTCATTCTTGTCAACAACAGCCTTCTCAGTCTCGTTGCACTCTGTCAGCGTATACGGTCCTGTTGTCGGATAGTCTCCCTCAAAGGCCCACAAAGAATCATGCTGTACGGCAAAATCCTCACGAACTGGCAGCCATGCGTTTGCACACATCAGACCAGTCAGATATGCACACGGTGTCTTTAACTTTAACACAAGTGTCTGATCATCAGCTGCTTCAATTCCAACCAAGCTGTGATCTGCTGTTGTACAGTCAAATGATTCACCCTCTTCCTGAGCAGCGGTGCTGTACTCCTCTGCACCCTCAATGAAGTTTACAAAATCATTGATTGCCCAAGCATTGTCTGCACCATAAGAAAGAGCTCTCAGATAGGAGTATACGAAATCATTTGCCGTAACCTGCTGTCCATCACTCCACTTTGCATCTGGAGAAATGTGGAATGTGTAGGTCAGACCATCATCTGAAACCTCATAGCTTTCGCACAGTTCATTATGAACTTTTCCATCTGCATCCTTGCGGAACATTCCCGCATATAAGTGATTCAATACATAGTTGTTTGCAGTCTCGGTATTTAATGCTGGATCGAATGTGGTAAACTGAGCACCCACTGCAACATTCAGTGTGCTTTCAGCGGTTTCATCTGCTGCTGTCGGTACTGCTGGCAAAATGGATGCTGCTGCCATAACTGCTGTCATTAACTTTGCATATGTTTTCTTCATAATCCTACCTCTTTCTGCGTTCCTGCTCTCGTGCATTTTCTGTCTGAAGATTTTCATTTCTACAGATTTCTCCATGCTGTTATACATTGAGTATGTATATATGCGTGTTTTATACAAGAACGACTGTAGCTATTCTAGTTCTCAAATGCTCTCTTGTCAAGCTAAATCTTAATAAATCTTAAAATTTTTTTGTCAATTTTTGAAAAAACCTTTTTTATTTTATTGCCCGACCGAAAATTTCATGATATAATTGCTCTCAGTGCTCTGAATGGACGCATTTTTTGCGTTTCAATCCGTGCCTTAAAGAATTGGCCGTTTTGCGGCGGAATGGAGTTTTTCATGAAAGATAAAAAGAAAATTGGACTGATTCTAATGTATCTGTCCTTCGGCATTGTCATGGCCGGTCTCGGTGCAAATGATGCCCTGCGTGGTGTATTCTCACCTATTTTTAAAGATCACTTTACTCTTTCATCCGTGCAGATTTCAATGATTATTGTCATGAGCTATGCCGGAAATTTGATTTTCCTTTGGGCTGGTACACGTCTTGCTGACCGCTTCGAAAAGAAAAAAGTTATGATGGGCATTTTACTTATCTGGATGGCTGCACTGCTTGTCTATGTGACAACAGATAACTACTATGTATTGCTTATCACCATGCTCTTTACTATGGGTGCATCCACATTAATGAACACAATGATTAATCTTTTTGTTCCTATGTACTTCGCCGCTCCTGGTCTTATTGTCAATACACTGTTTTTTGTTCAGGGTATTGGAACAACAGGCAGCCAGATGATTCTAGGACAGGTTGCGACTGGCTTTCCCTGGTGGCAAAAGACGAACCTTTTACTGTTTAGTCTTGGCCTGATCGGTCTTATTCTCTTTTTGTTTGCTAGCAAAAAGGCTGTTGTTTTAAAGTCCGAAACAACTGATGCAAAAAATAATTTTGATTCTGCTTCTAAAGCAAAGGTTCAGATGAACAGCCCTATTCTTTGGCTTCTTGTTCTTGTGTTTGGCTTCTATTTCATTGGTGAGCACGGTGTATTGAACTGGCTTCTTCTTTATTGTAAGGATCAGTTTGGCATGGATTCTAATCAGGCATCCATCTACTTATCTATGTTCTCTGGTACCATGATGATCGGCCGTCTTGTTATGGCTCCTCTCGTCCAGAAATGGGGACCTTCACGAAGCATTCAGATCTTTGGTGGAATCGGTACTGTTTTGTATGCAGTTGGTATTTTCTGCGGAAAGCCTACACTTATGCTAGTTGGTATTTCCGGCCTGTTTGTATCTATCCTTTATCCAACCCTTCTTTTGTTTGTACAGCAGTATTATCCATCTTCCATTGCCTCTACCGCAACAGGAACTATTATCAGTATTGCAACAATATTTGATATTGCTTTTAATCTGCTGTTTGGAAAGATCATTGATCAGATGGGCTATCATCTTGGATTTATGATTCTTCCTGTATCAATGATTATCTTCTATCTGATCGTAAACTTCTTAATTAAAAAATATAAGCCACTTCGCAATCTTGGCGAAGCTTAAAAAATAAGCTGTGAAAAATGATTTCTCATTTTTCCACAGCTTATTTTTATTGGGTCAAAAGGTATTTTGCCCCCAACTGATATCCACGAACGGCTTTTGGAGCTTTTGACTCTGGTATCATATCATTTTATCAAACACTTCATATGATTTTGGACTTGAGTAGTAATATCCCTGAATCTGATCACAATTCATATTTTGCAAAAATGCTGCCTGCTCTTTCTTTTCAACACCTTCTGCGACAACTTTCATATTTAATCCATGCGCTAACGCAATAACATGCTGAATAATCTGATCACCGCTTTCATTTCCAATGTAGTCAATCAGACTTTTATCAAGCTTAATCACATCAAACGGTAAAACATTCAAGCTAGTCAATGATGAAAATCCAGTACCAAAATCGTCCATGTGAAGCTTAAAGCCAGAAGCAACAAGCATATCCACAAGAGCTTTGATCTGAATACTGTACATTGCAGCAGACTCTGTCAGCTCAATAGGAACACAATCAAATGGAATATTATTTTCCTTTACAATACGTGTATAATTTTCAACTAACCCCTCATGATGCAAGCTTGCACGCGACAGATTTATTGAAATTGGGAAAAATGGTTTTCCCTGCGTCAGTCTTTCTTTTTGTATCTGGCATACCTTCTTAAACACATACTCATCAAGTCTTGTAATAAGTCCATCTCGCTCAAAAAGCGGAATAAATGCTCCCGGCGATACCATGCTGCCATCTTGCTTGCGCCAGCGAATAAGCGCTTCTGCACCTGCAATCTTTTCTGTCTGTACATTATATTTTGGCTGAAACCATACTTCAAATTCTTCATTTCGCAGCGCATTTTCAAAATCATTTTCCATCATAACTTCTCTTATATGCTGCTGACCAAGCTGATCATCGTAATACGCAATGTTCTTTTCATAATTTAATTGAATGCTCTTCATTGCCATAATTGCTCTGTCACAGATTTCTGAAATTGAGATACTTTTATCTACATCCTTATATACACCGTACTTTACAAGTAAATTGGTGATTGGTGCATTTTCTGAAATATACCTTACTGCATTTTCCAAATACTTTTCAAAATCGTTTTTAGGAATAGATGTAAACATAACAAACTGATCGTCACTGTAGCGGGCAGCTAAACCATCTGTCAAGGCTTTGCTCATTATTTTGGCAAGATATCTCAAAATATCATCACCAACACGTATACCATAAATGTTGTTTATCAATTTAAAGTTCTTTACATCTGCTATAACTACCACATATGACTGATCAGGCTTATATCTCATTAAAATACCTGCATGGTAGTAAAACGCGGACTTTGTGTACAGACCAGTCAAATCATCATACTCAATTGCACTAAGTGCCGCAGCAGATTCCCTTAATTTAATTACACTATTTATTCTTGCCTTAACAACTCGCTGATTATATGGCTTCGGAACAAAGTCTGATGCTCCTAGCTCCAGACACCTTGCTTCATCTTCCTGTCTTTCGCTTCCTGTCATGACAATAATCGGAACTAATGCCAGTATCGGATTTTGCTTTGCCTCTTTCAAAAACTGAAAACCGTCACAAACAGGCATAAACATATCAAGAAGCACAACTGACAGTTCAGCATAATGTTCTTCTAGCAGCTTTAAGCCAACTGCGCCATCCTCAGCACATAGCACATCATATTGATCACACAGCAAGTCTTTCAAAATCTCACGATTTAATTCATCATCCTCTACAATTAAAATGCGGCGTTTTGCTAAACTGCTGCCAGGCGAAACAATCTCCTGTAGCTGGCTGCGCTTAATATCTGCATCTTCATTTGCAAATGCAAGAACAATCGTCTCAAATGAATCGGCAGATCCTACCCTTGCACATTTTATATAGTTATAATGAATTTCTCCTGTTTCTTTTTTTACACTGCGATAATGAACCATAAATTGAGGCACACGCTTTAAGTGTGCGCAAAGTGATTCAAAATTTATTGCAAACTCAAGCTTATACTGATCCTGTGGCAACACATTTTCTTTAACATAAGACGTGATTGCAGATGTATAAATTGTATCATTCATACGTGTCATCTCATCTGCATTCTTACTTTCCAAATACATACTGACTTGCTGCGTTTTTCTGTCTACTGAGTAAATACTTCTATAATCGCTTCCAAGTGCATTAATTATGCTGGTCAGTCCCAGACCTTCCTTATTAGCTGGAAGCGGTTCATTAACTGCCTTTTGTCCATTCTCTGCGGTAAATCCAAATATAACTGCATGTCCATGCGTGCCATCTGGCAAATCCATATCTACCGCATCTACAGTCTCATAATGTCCACTCACAGGATCTATATATGTTTTTGGCCCCTCTATCTTATTATAAATCGGACACATCGCACATGGCACCTCTTGATTCATTAGGCACCTATAGCACTTTTCTTCCTTTTTTATCCGTGGATACATGTGTTCGGCAACTGTATTGAAGCCAACAATTTTATAGTTATCATCAACTATATACATTCCTGATGCATTTTGTCCCATTCCTTTTCCTTCCAAGTCAGTAACTATTCCGTTCTACATATAAGAGAACACATTTAGTATAAGGGGGATTTTGACAAAATGCAACTCTTTTTTCTGTTCATTATGGCTTAATTACAGCGCATACTGGATAGTGATCCGACAGGTATATTCCATTTTCTTCATCTGTCCATTTATATACTGTTTCACACTGCCAGTCTCCCTTTAAAACAATGTAATCTATACTGCATGGCGGATCATTTGGATCGTTTTTATAATATCCGTGAAACGTGATTCCTATATCCTTTGTCAAATTGTTAAACGATGAATCCCTGCTAATAATTTCCATCTCTGGTGCATTTGGTTCTGCATTAAAATCACCACACAAAATTACAGGAATATCCTTCCAGAAACGTTCCTGTTTTAGCTGATTCAAAATCTGAGTCAACCCTTTCTCTCTTGCCTGTGCACCAATATGATCAAGATGCGTATTAATAAATCGAAATACCTTACCGCTCTTAATATCTTCAAATACTGCCTCTGTTGCTGTGCGAGGACAACTACTCTGCTCTTCATAGCGTGATCCAGGCACATCTGGTGTCTGAGACAGCCACCAGGTTTCCATACTGATCAAATTAATTCTGTCCCTGTGATATGCAATGCTCATCTGCTCATCACGAAGATTTGCTCCGCGTCCGCAACCAATCACATAATACTCATTCAGATTTTCCTTAAGCCACTTAGCAACATGCGGAAGCACCTCTTGAAATCCTATAATATCTGGCTTTTCCTGATTGATTTTTCTTAAAATCAATTCCTTTCGGTTTGCAAATTCATTAAGTCCGTCCTGACCGTAATCACAGCGGATATTGAATGTTACTACTTTCATATTTTCTCACCCCGGCAAATGTCTTATACTTTTTTGTAGGAAATTCGCAATCACTTACAGTGAATCTTCTCAACTGATGATGATATTGTATCACATATGCAATATGGGGACAATAAGGAAAGCTTCTTAAATTTTATTTTTTTCTTGTTTTTTCCCTATCTGGTTGCTATAATATTTATAGGAGGTTTGGTTATATTTGCATAGGATAAAACAACAAAACGAAAAATACGAAAAAGAGGCAATCTGAAAATAAAAAGATACATAAGCAAAGCCACAAAGATGCGAATTATTTTATCGAAGGAGATCTTTTTAATGAACACATTTTTCAGCTCAAGTATTGAGCCAGATACTCTACTTCCGTTAACTTCTGATGTTGTCTTTAAAGAAGTGCTTGGTCAAGAAGAAAGCAAACCTATTTTAATGGGTTTTCTAAATGATATTCTTGATATGAATATCACTTCTCCAGATCAAATTACACTTCTCAATCCTGAATTAAATCCAGAATACATAGATGACAAATTAAGCATACTTGATATCAGAGTTCAATTGCAGGATCATACCAGTATCGACGTTGAAATTCAAGTGATTGATCAGCACAATATTGAGCCTCGTGCTCTGTACTATGTCTGTCGCTTATGTGTAGACCAACTTCAAAAAGGGGATGATTATACACAACTTCGTCCAGCAATCGGATTAAATCTTTTATGCTTTAATCTTTATAACGATAGTGAATATTTCCGAAGCTTTATCTTAAAAGATAAAAAAACAAACTCAGAATACCCAAACTATCTTGAGGTTTCTTTTTTGGAACTATTCAAAGGTGTTTCTGAGTTAACTCGAACAAAAACTTCTGATCCTACAAATTTTATCCACGCCCTTTCTGGCAAAGACCAATGGATTCTATTTCTGGCTACTAAAAACAAGGAGGTGCAGCAAAAATTGGCAGAAAACAACACTACTTTACATGCTGCCTACGAACGTCTTACTACTGTAAGCAGTGATGAAAAACTTCGTATTCTAGCACTTAACCGTGAGAAAGCCATTCGTGATTGGAATAGCTCAATTCACTATGCCGAACAACACGGAAAAGAACAGATCAACAAGCTTAATCAATGTCTGCTCACCGATAATCGTTTCGATGATCTGAAACGTTCCATAAGCGATCCTGATTTTCAAAAACAGCTTCTTAAAGAATATAGATTAGAGAAGTGATTTTTATTGTCACGAAAAATAGTTGGGGGAAGATTTTACTCCCCCAACTATTTAATTTAGCCTCCAGAAAGTTAATGATATTATTATTTTGCATGATCACATTACTATCTTTTCTTTTTATTTAAAAGGGGCACCAACATTACTTCACCACTTCCACCATATCTCCCTGGCTCCTGATCCACATATCAATGCCGTCTCCAAACACCTCTGCGCTGATCAGATAGCCTTCTGGTCTCTTTGCGATAATCTGTGCTGTTGGCAGGCGATCTAATACTGCCTCGACGCTACTTCCCTTATAGATAAAGCGAATGCTACGAAGCCGTCCTCCATACATAAACTGGATGCGCTTGCGAAACTCTCCTTCTTTGAAGCGATCACGATATGGAATTTCAAATGTCTCTTCTAATACCTCAAAAGAACGGATCCTATCTATTCGATAAATTGTTGGAAAGCTATCATCTTTATTTGTAAAATGAGATTCCTTGTCAATATCAGCTATAAAGGCTGGCATATAAAAGTAAAACTCGGAGAACATAATGCCAACCGGCTTAATTTTTCTTTCCACAATCGCACCATTCTGCTTCTGATATGAAATCTTCATCATGCGCTGTTCTTTTACTGCCATTCCTAAATCCCACAATTTTTCAACAAGGTGCTGTCTATGCTGTGGCTCTATATAATGAAACAGTTCATTTGAGATCAGTTCTTTGATTGCCTTTTGCTTTTCTCTTGGGACACCATTATTTATGAGCTTTCGAAGCATAGGCTCAAGCTCGTCTTTTCTAAATGCACGGCTTTCTAAAAGAATTTTGCAAACAGCCAGCACTTCACTGTCTGTAAAGGTCGGTGCTTCTTTTGTATGTAAAAGATAACCATGTTCTTTACGGCTGTATACAAGCTCATAGGAATCTTTTCCATTTGCTGCCTGCTCATCAAAAAAAGCCCTCAGATCATCAAGATCACGCTGGATAGAACGCTCTGTGACATTCGCGGCTGCTGCCTCCTTTGCCTTGTTTATCACCTCACCTTTAAGTAATCTGGTGTAAAGCTGTAAAATACGCTTATATTTAAAATCAGAGTTTGCATTCTGCGCGCTCTTTCTGATTTTTGCGTTTTCATTGCTTTCTTGCATACTCTTTCTCATATCCCCATTCCTTTCTTTTCTTCTGCAAACTTTTTACATCCTGCCAATAATTCTATCATAATTGCTCGATGTTTTCTATCTGATGGTCGTTTTGCAGTTAAAACATTCTTTAATGACTGGCAGCCATAAAACATATATGACAAATCTGCCGCCTTTGAGCAGTCAAATCCACGTAAATCCAAATATTTAAGACACTTACATCCATAAAACATATTTTCCATATGAAGTGCTCTTTGTGTCTGAAAATGACTTACATCAAGTGTTTCTACTTTTACGCAGTCTCGAAACATTCTTGCAAAACTCTCTGTATGTGATGTATCAAAGCGGCTTACATCAATACTTGTAAGACTTTCACATCTACAAAACATGTTACTCATATCTATCACATTTGCTGTATCAAAGTTGCTAACATTAAGCTTAGCTAACTTGCTGCATCCGCAAAATAAATATGACATGTTAGTTACATTTTTTGTATCAAAGCCTGATAAATCAAGTGTCTGTAAACAATTGCAGTTGTGAAACATTTCCCTCATGTCCTGCAGTGCTCCTGTCGAAAATGAGGACAGTTCAATATGTCTTAACTTCTCGCAGCCTGCAAACATATTGCTCATATTGATGACATTTTTTGTGTCAAAAGATAATACGTCAAGCATGCGAAGACTTCTGCAGTTTTCAAACATCCCACGCATATATACTGCACTTTTAGTATCCCATCCGCTTAAAACTAGCTTTTCTAACTGAATACAGTCTCCAAACATTGACGAAAAATCAATTACATGCTTGGTACAAAATGAACTTAAATCCAATTTTTTTAAACTGCTGCAATAATCAAACATGCTTTTCATATTGATTACATGTGATGTGTCAAAAAAACTCACATTCAATGTCTGAATCTTGCTACACCAATAAAACATTCCTTCCATATTGATTGCATTTGATGTGTCTAGTCCTGATACATCCAATTTTTTCAGGCTGTGGCATCCACAAAACATATAACTCATATCAGACACACTGCTTGAATCAATCCATTTATCTAAATTGATTTCACAGAGATTCTCATATCCCCAAAACAGTCCTCTGGCGTTTTGCAGCTTTATTTTGGTATCTGAAGCTATATATAATTCATACAACAATTTAGAAGAAATAAAGACCTTCTTTGCCCATGCCAAAATGCTCCGATCATGTGCTGCAGACACATCCCACATTTCTTCCTGACATACTTCCAATGGCATTTTTGAACAAAATTGAACTCTAACAATCTGACTGCGAAGAATTGTACTGCCAAGTACGCATGACTCTCCTGATTCAGATGGCGTATCCAACATCAAAACAGCTTCTTTTGTATGAACCATTTGCGTTCCTCCTATATATTCATGTGCAAATCATAGTTCCAATAGTGTGTAACTATTCATACCCCATTCGCAGAACGCATTTTTTTATGGCTCTGAATAGTTCTTATAACGATATTATAGCTGCGTTGAATGACAGTCACTGTCTATGGCACAATTTTTCTTTAGTTTCAGCAATTATTTTTTTGCTTATGTCATAATAATATCTATAGCATATATTGTCAATCTCTATATATGTAATTTTCATTTTTATTTTCTGATATCCTAGATTCATATCTACTTATATGAAAGGACTGATTCTATGAATGTTGGAAAACGCATTACTTTTTTTCGCACCGCAAAAAATTATTCTGTAAATAAGCTTGCAACACTGTCTGGTATCTCGCAAAGCTATCTGCGTGATATTGAACTAGGGAATAAAAATCCTACAATCGAAATCCTATCCTATATCTGCGAAGCATTAAATATCTCACTGCGTGAGTTTTTTGATGAGCAGACAAATGGACAATTTTGGAATGATCCACTTATTGCAAAGGTATACCGCCTGACGCCAAAACAACGCGAAGCTTTACTTGTCTTTCTCGACTCTATATTAGAATAAAATATCAAAAACAGCCCTCTGCCGATATGTAATATCTTCCACAGAGAGCTGTTTTATTAAAAAGAACATTATTTTGAAATACTTTTACAAAAAGCCTTAGATTTCCTCTTTTCCACCTGTCTTTGCACGAATCACACAAAGTGCTCCTACTAAAATCACAATACAAATCGGAAGTGAAATAAGAGAAAGCTGTGCCATACCAACTGCCTGCAGCACACCAATGATAAAATATCCTACCATACATACAGCTGCCACGAGTGCAACATATGGGATCTGAGTTGCTACATGGTTGACATGCTCACAATGACCTCCTGCTGATGCCATAATCGTTGTATCAGAAATTGGAGAACAATGATCACCACACACCGCACCTGCCAGGCAGGACGCGATTGAGATTGCCATCATCTGACCAGACGGAAATACACCGATTACAATAGGAATAAGTATACTGAAAGTTCCCCATGATGTTCCTGTTGCAAATGCAAGAAATGCCGCAACAAGGAAAATAATCATAGGCAAAAAGCCCTGCATTCCCTGTGCTGAATGCTCCACTAAATCTGCAACAAATACCTTCGCACCAAGAAGATTTGTCATACCTGACAGTGTCCATGCCAAAGTAAGAATCATAATAGGTGCAATCATAGATTTAAATCCATCTGGAATACACTCTGTAAATTCCTGGAAAGTAAGAACATCTCTCATCATATAGTAAACAAATGTAAATGCCAATGTCACAGCACCGCCAAGTACAAGTCCAACAGACGCATCCGATCCTGCAAATGCATCCACAAATGATGTACCTTCAAAAAATCCACCTGTATAAATCATTGAAATAATACAGCTTGCAATCAAAACGGCTACTGGAAGAATCAGATCAAGCACATGAGAATTTTCCTTAATGACTTCTTCCTCATTGCCCTCATATGGCCTTCCCGGTGTAGTAAATAAATCACCTGCAATTGCATTCATCTCGTGGCGCTTCATTGGTCCAAAATCAACGCGAAGAAGTGTGATAGCAACTAACATTACAAGTGTAAGAATCGCATATAGATTGTATGGGATTGTCTGAATAAATACGGCAAAACCATTGATTCCAGAATCGGATGGAACAGATGAAGTGACTGCTGCTGCCCAAGAGCTGATTGGTGCAATGATGCATACTGGTGCTGCTGTCGCATCAATAATATAGGACAGTTTTGCTCTTGATACCTTGTGGCGGTCTGTCACAGGACGCATAACACTTCCTACTGTCAGACAGTTGAAATAATCATCGACAAAGATCATTACACCAAGAATCATAACACTGATCTGTGCACCGATTCTTGTCTTAATACGCTTTGATGCCCACTTTCCAAATGCTGCTGAACCGCCTGCTTTATTTAACAGTGACACCAAAATTCCAAGCATAACAAGAAACACAATTATTCCGACATTCCATGCATCTGCAAGCTTATACACCATACCACCCTCTTCATGAAAGAACATGGTGTTGATCATTGTTTCCAGATTTCCATTAGAATACAGCAATGCACCTGCAAGGATTCCTGCAAGAAGTGATGTATATACTTCTTTTGTAAAAAGTGCAAGACCAATTGCAATAACTGGCGGAAGCAGTGAAAAAATGGTAGCATATGCGATGCTTGTATATTCACCGTTTGTCTCTTTGCCTCCTGTTATTATTGTGACAACAAGTAATGCTGCAAATACTGCAAGCAACACAAGCATTACCATTTGTTTTCTTTTAATTTTCACTTATAGTCCCCCTTCTTTAGACTTCTTAAAATAAATTCGTTATCATTATAACTGCTCATAAATGCGTTGTAAAGTTTTTTCTAAAAATTCCATATCAACTGGTTTTGCAATATGTGCATTCATACCAGCCGCAAAACACTGCTTTGCATCCTCTTCAAATGCATTTGCTGTCATTGCAAGAATTGGAATTGTCTTTGCATCTGGCCGTGTGAGACTTCTAATCGCCTTTGTTGCTGTAATTCCATCCATAACAGGCATCATTATATCCATCAAAATTGCATCATAAGTTCCAGGCGGATTTTTTGTAAACTCATCAAGTGCCTGCTTTCCATCTGATACATTCGTTACAAGAGCACCTCTGTCAGTCAGAAGTGTTGTCGCAATTTCAGCATTTAGTTCATTATCCTCTGCCATCAATAGCTTCATACCCTCAATACTGCAAGTCGATTCTTTTTCCTGCTGCTTTTGTGGTGGCGGGGCTATCTCAAATGGAATTGTAATAACAAAGGTTGAACCGACTCCCACTTCACTTGAAATTTCAATTGTTCCTTTCATCTGATTAATCAGTTCCTTTACAATTGCCATTCCAAGTCCTGTTCCCTGATAAATGCTTCTTGCATCATTTTTTTCCTGTACAAATGGTTCAAAAATATGAGACAAAAACTCCTTGCTCATACCCATACCGTTATCTGAAATAGTCCATCTGTACGTACAAATCCCATCCTTATCTCCAAGTGACTCTACAGATGTCATTATAGTTCCATTTTTCCTGTTATATTTGATACAGTTTCCGTAAATATTTAAAAAGATCTGGCGAATATGAAGAGAGCTTCCGTAAATATAAGGATAAACAAAATCTGTTTTTTTCTTCTCATACTCCCATTTAATTCCTTCACTCACTGCGCGTGATATAGTGATTGTTTCAATATCATTCATCAATTCCTGCAAACAAATCTGTTCATGCTTCAAAGCAATATTGCCTTCCTCAAGCTTACTCATCTGCAGTATATCGTTAATCAATGAGAGTAAATGGTCTGCTACAACTTTCATCTTTTCATGATTTTCCTTCACAAGCTCTTTATCATCAAAGTGCTCCTCATCAATCTTTAAAAGACCAATGATTCCATTAAGCGGTGTACGAATGTCGTGACTCATGCGCGCCAAAAACTGTGTTTTTGTGCGGTTTGCCACGCGCATTTCATCAAAAGCCGCCTGCAATCTTGCGTGCTCCTGCTCATCGCGCTCATGCAGCTGGGTAGTATCCTGCAAGAGAACAATTGCATGGACAACATAAATCTCATTCCTTGTTTCTTCGTCAAACACAACTGTCTGCGTCATCAAAATGGTTTTTTGTATCCAGTAAACAATGCCATTATCTCCATAAATACAAAATTCAACTGACAAATATTTTTCGCCCGCATCAAAACGCTTTAACAGCTTTTCACAATCATCTGCCATACGATAGCTTCCAAGAGTTTCCTGCGTGACTATTCTTTTATACTCACTGCAATAATCCCTATATGAACCAGGAAGCGGATAATCAAAAAGCATATCCAGACTTTCTTTTTTTCTTTTACCTAAAAGGATGATTCTTTCCAAAATATCATTTGTGAGATTTACCGTATAAATGACATCAGATGGTTCGAGAAGTGCATCTACGTAGCTGTCGTTCTCCAAAATAGACTGCTTTAGCTGCTCATAATAAATTGTCAGCTGTTCCTTTGCATCTGCATGGCTTCCTGCACCCTGACGAATAGTTTCAAATGCCAAGAGAAAATGATGAAGCATTCCTGTTTTGTCCCAGTCTACTGGAATGAATGTCAGGCGGCTGTAACTATCTTGCTCATTTACATCATACTTAAGCTCCATAACGTCATCTTTTGTGCGCATCTTTTCACACAAATAAGAAATCTTAAGGCATTGACCAAAGCGATCTTTATCCTGTTTTCCTATCTTCTCCTTAACAATCTGCTCTGCAGCACCAGAATAGCTTCCATCCGATGCCAGAAAAAAATTGTTGTTTGCACGAATTGTACGATATGTATCTAGCTTTACATCACAGTACAGACAATCCGTGAAAGTTTTTCCATGCATATTCAATAGCTTCAACAGCTTGTAATCCAATTGTCTTTGCGCTGCTGCCTCCTCACGTTTTACATGATTCTTATTGATATACATATTTTTATCTGCGTAATTAAACATTTCCTGCATTGTACTTCCAGGAAACTCGCTTGCAAGTGCAAAGCCCACTGCATAGCTTAATGGAGTATCCGGATATGACTTAGATTCTTCTGCCATCTGTTCTCTTACTGATGCAAGGCAGGCTTTCATCTCTTCCTTCCCCATTCCGTGAGTAACAGCAATAAATTCATCTCCTCCGGCTCTCCCCACAAACTGTTCTGCCGGCATGGATGCGCGTAAACAGACGGCGAAGCGGCGAATATATTCATCACCTGCCTCATGCCCCATACTATTATTGATTATGCGAAGATTATTCAAATCAAAGCTGCACACACCTATATCCTCTGGTGCGGCATCTGGCTGACTTAACAATTCATCACATTTATTTCTATTAGGAAGCCCTGTCGCACCATCAATATATACTTTTTTCTGCAAAACACGATTCATCGCCGCATATCGCACAGCTTTAATAAATTCATATTCTATCAGAAGCATCAACACAACAATATCTGCTGTTATATATTTTTCAAGTAATGATAATGATGATGCCTTTCGCTGAGAATACACCTCTGCCAGTCCTGTTGCCTCATCACAAATTTCAAAAAAATGTTCACTCTTTGAAAGAATCTGTGTTTTATCAGCTCCATACGCACGCACCTGCATAATTTCCTGTTTTAACATTAAAAAGTATTCATTCAGTTCTTCCATCTTTGTCTGAAAATCACTATCCTCCAGACGAACCAAGTTCAGCTCTTTGTTTCCATTCCTCAATCCATCGATAAATGACTCAATCTCCTGAATCATATCATCTTCCTGTTTTCCAGAAATTTCAAACTTTACGATACGCTGCGTCTTACCACGAACAAGACCTGCATAGTTAACTATACGAGCCGTTCCCTGGATACTAGATACAATCATCATCATCGCAATAATCAATACAACTAAAATAACCGTAAGTATACAAATGCTTATTTGAACAATACCAGATGATTTTTTCTTTGTACTGCTGTAAGCCATTATCAACTCTCCTCTATTTCTTCACTACTGTTTTAATGTAAATTTATTTTTCAGTGCCTGAACAAGTTCTTCAATTACAATTGGCTTTGACAAAAAGCCATCCATACCTGATTCGAGTGCTTTTTTTCGATCTTCATCGAATGCATTGGCTGTCATTGCCAATATTGAAATATTTGCTATTGCAGGATCCTTCAGCTTGCGAATACGTTTCGTAGCCTCATACCCATTCATAATAGGCATCTGCACATCCATCAACACCAAATCGTAAGTATCTGGCTTTGAAGTACTTACTTTCTCTAGCGCCTCAGCCCCATTTTCTGCTGTGTCAACAATAAAACCATACTCAGTAAGAATCTCCACAGCTATCTCTCTGTTTAATTCATTATCTTCAACAAGCAATATATGCTTGTCTTTGAAATTGTAACCTGCCTGTGGAAGAATACCATCATTATTTTGTTCTTTTTTCTGGCCAAGTGCAGTCATTAAGGTTTCACGCAGATCTGACATAAACATCGGCTTCGCACAGAACGCAGTTACGCCTGCTGCTTTTGCTTCCACTTCAATTTCTGACCAGTCATATGCAGTCAGTATAATAATCGGAGTATCATCACCAAGGCTTCTTATCTGACGCGTAACTTCAATTCCATTCATATCCGGCAGCCGCCAGTCGATAATATACGCATGAAAAGCATCCCCTAACTCCATTGACTGTTTTGCACGAAGAACAGCCTCCTTGCCTGAAAGAGTCCACTCTGAACGCATTCCAACCTTTACAAGCATCTTTGTAACACTGTCACATGTATTAAAGTCATCATCTACTACTAATGCCTTAAGACCTTCTAACTCTGTTATCTTTTCCACGCGATGCTGCTCAGACTGAATACGAAGCATCAAACTGATAATAAATTCTGTACCTTTGTTTTTCTGCGTCTGAATATCAATCGTACCACCCATCATATTCACGATATTTTTAGAAATAGCCATGCCAAGTCCAGTACCCTGAATCTTGCTGACTGTAGATGTTCGCTCTCTCTCAAAAGGATCAAAAATTTTCTGTGCAAACTCCTGACTCATGCCAATTCCATTATCCTTGACCCTAATCTCATATTTAGCACAACCTTTTTGCGTGCTTGGAAACTGTCTTAGACGAACAGAAACTGTTCCTCCTGCCGGTGTAAATTTAATTGCATTTGAGAGCAGATTCAAAAGCACCTGATTTAATCTTGTCTTATCACAGTATACATCTTCATCTGTAACATCCATTGCATCCATGTAAAGTTCTAACTGTTTTGCATGAATTTGTCCGCTAATAATTGTCTTCAAATCATGAAGAATATCTGACAAATTAACCTTAGTTTCCTCAAGATGAATCTTGCCGCTTTCAATACGGCTCATATCCAATATATCATTGATTAAAGAAAGTAGATGATTACTTGATGCAAGGATTTTTCCCAAATAATCCCTTACCTTTTCCTGGTTTTCAATATTGCTTACAGCAAGTGTAGTAAAACCTATAATGGCATTCATTGGTGTTCTTATGTCATGAGACATATTTGACAGAAATGTGCTCTTTGCACGATTGGCTGTTTCAGCTGCGCATACAGCATCTGACAGTGCCTGATTCATTTTCTTATCAGCAGTTCTATCTGACATGACAATGATACATTTTCGTTTTTTCTCTACCTCACTGCCCATTGCTATGATATGAAACCAACGCTGTTCCCCAGTTTTTTTATGAACATACTCAAAATCCCACTCACGCTGTTCATTGACAAGTAATCCTCTTAGATGTTTAGATCGTTGTCCCTCTGTATCCTGCGGATGAAGCTTTCCCAAAACATAAATATTATCTTCAATCTGTTTCGCTGTAATACCAAGCAGCTTTTCAGCATTCGGACTAACATAGTCAACTCTGGCTGTCTTAGCATCTGCCATCAAAAACACATCATCTACATTCATCGAAAGTTTTTTAAACAATTCATCCCTATACAAAATTTGTGTATTCTTGCTCTTTATATTTAACCGACTTCTTCTAATAATCATTATAATAATGAATGATGCAATACTAAACAGCATGGCACCTACAATAATAAGCGTATTAAGCTGCAGCTCATTCATACTGGCATTGACAATATCAGCTGGAACAATTCCAAGCAATGCCCAATCCTGAATGTTCACCTTTTCATAAATCAGATAGTAATTTCTTCCCTCTAAATTTACAAGCATAGCGCCTGTGTGTCCCTGCTTAAGCTCCTCTGAAAATGTCATGATCTCATCTTCTGAAAGTCCAGAGTGATCTCTTAAAACAGCTATGAAATTATATGCTGTTTCCCATGACTCTGGCGCATGATCAATCACAACTCGTCCATCTGAATGAACCACATATCCGCCTGCATTTCCCTGAAAAGCAGAAATATCTAATACCTTTACAATATCAGCGTTGTCATATGCAACAGCAATGGCGTCATATTCAAACCCCTGATAAATTCCATTAACTTCAGGACATGCAAAAACAAGCATCTGTGATTTTCCAGGCAATGCTGCATTCATTATAATATCATTTCTCTGAGTGATCTTATCATCAAGATTTCCCTGTAATCCAAGATACCCTGTCTCGCCTGTTATCGTTTTATAATTGCCATCAAACGATAAAAAATAGAAGCCAGAAAATCCTATTTCTTCCTGTACTTTATTGATGTAATCACAAATTTCATTTTCAGTCGAGGCCTTCTGTAGATATGCACTCCACATATGAAGATATGTCAAATTTTTATTGACAAGTTCATTTAATGCTTTATTTGACTGATGAAAGATCTCTGTCAAATGAGAAGTACTTTCCTGATACACAGTCTTTGACACAAACCTTGTATATCGGATGCCCACCATACTGATTCCAATTATTAAGACAATTGCTGCTGCAAATGCTCCCAATCTCGTTTTCATGAACTGTTTCTTTTTTCTGTATTTTATCTCATCCATCTACTTACCTCAAAGTGATATATGATTTTGGCTCTGCCAAAACAGCATCATCCCCTAAGACATAATTGATCCACGTATCCTTCACAAACGTGTCTCCACCTTCGAACATATAACCTTCTGCTGAAATGATTGGCTCCATATATTTTTTTGCTGCCAGACACATCACGGTAAAGGTATCATCATCTTTGATTGTCTTTCCGTCTTTTTTAATGCTAGTCAATGTATAGCCATCGCTATTTTCCTTAACCTCCATAGAAATGCCACTTACAACTGGCAGTGAACCGCGGTTAAATGGAATAAATCCGCCCTCGCAGCCTTCCACAAAAGCTTTCAATAATTCTTTCAGCTTTGCTCCTGTTATTTCGCATTTGTAAGAAAAAAGACTATTTGGCATGATCATGCTGACTGCCATTTTTTTAGTATAGTCAGCATGCAGCACATTTCCTGTAAAACTATTTCCCGCTGCAATAAGCACATCTGTCCCGTAAATACCTCTCAGCGTATTTGCCATAACTGAATAAGCTTCATTTCCGCCATCAGCATGGAAATAATTTGAATATGTATTCTGAACTTTTAACACAACATCATCAGAAGCTGATTTTTCCTCTTTCAACTGATCATTGAAGGCTTTATATGCCTGTTTTGAATCATACTCACCTGCAATCATCTTAGAAACCACATCTTTAGAAATGGAAAAGAAATCATTTGAGGCAATGCGAATATACATATGGTTTTCTTCAATGACAGGCTTAATATCTTTTAAATACTCAGTAAGATAAAAATCCACATTCTGACTGTAGCTTAACATATCCTGACCATCCGCAATAATCAGATTTTGCGCTTCCTCTGACAGCATCTCTTTTAATACACTCATTGCTTTTTTGCGTCGTGAATCATCCTGTTCCAAATCCTTATTCAAGGCTATCTGAAAATATGGAGTTGTCACGATCCACTCTTCACCATCCTGATTAAAGAATGGTAAAAACGCTGTGTCGATGCCCTGATCCTGAAACGTCTTCACCATGAATGAACTTCCAAAATACATAGCCAGCTCTTCATTTTGATACATACTTATTACATCATCATAAGTAAGATCCAGATCATCTTGTTCCAATTTCACGTCATTAATAAACTGTTCCAGATGCTCAAAAGCCTGTGGCCAGACAATATCATCCAGACCAACACGCTCTTTGTTGGCAGGATCACTATAAGCAGTACGCCACTTACGGCCATCCGTAGATGTAAGCTCTGAAGCAGACAGTCCCTGCAGTGTTTCCATACATGTATAATCATAGTAATAATCTGCAGTAAATCCACGAACACCTGCTTCTTCAAATTTTTGGCATGCCAAAACAAAGCTGTCATAATCTGTTGGCAGCTCAATACCATACTTTTCAAACAATCCTTTGTTTACTACAAATCCATGTGCATCCGCACATACAGGAAGCCAGTTCACACTTCCATCCTCGTTCATGAAATTATTGAGATATGTATTATAGACAGCACCTGCCTCATTTGTTGTGGAAAGATCCATAAGACTATCCTTAAGCGGACTTGCATCATGAAGTGAGAAACGACAGCACGTAATAATATCAGGAAGTCCGCCATTTTCATCCAGAAACTTATAAAAATCCAAATCGTTGTTGCCAACTACAAATTCAATATTCACATCTGGAAGCTGTGACTGAATATAAGGTGCATATTTATCATACAGATTTGTTGTCCATAAGTATACCCTTATTGTTTCTGCCTCTTCTTTTTTTACACTCTTTTTCCCACAGCCTGCTAAAAGTGCAGTGACCGTCAACAGCAGGAACAATATTACTTTTTTTCTTTTCAATTTTAAATCCCCCCTTATGGAAAATGTGTACCGCCACATAGTGCAGTACACATTTGGGGCAAGATACATACTGATTATATTCCCAAACGAGACAAATTACAAGCAGTTTCTAGTGAAACTTTAGGATACCATTGGTGACAGGCACTGTGCCCAGATTATTGTCCGGGGGTGCTCAAGTTTGCGAAACTTGGTTCTTTTTTCAACTCGATTGCATTCAAATAAAAACACACATTTTTTGCATTCTTGATCAAACGCACTCTTTGTAAAAGCGCTTCTGGATTCTTTTCTATGATTACTGCCCGTTCTGTATTTTCACTGCATTCGTTCCATGACCCATTTTTTGTTTCTTTTTTGGTTGTATTGGACACTTCCGGCTGCTTTTTATATGCAACGCAGATTCCGAGCAATTCATAAAAAGCCACACATAAAAAAATTGCCAGTATAACAAGAAGAATTTTACATATTTTATGCTTTTTCATTGTACATCACCTGATTCCTTTTTATTTTATACTTATACAATACAAAGTCAATCTCAATTTAACCTCAACAAAATTTATTTTTCATAAAAAAAATGACCGGCTTACTCCATCACGATATTCAAAAGCTTTTATATCAGAAATATTTGTAAGCCCCGTCAACACACCTTGGCCTTTTTCATCTCGTAAGCCTCTTTTTACACCATACTCTGAATACAGATTCTTACTAATGCTATCATTTTGTTCACAAAAAATTGCTTGCCGTTTCATATAATTTTCCAAATTGCTCATTTGAATCGCTCCTTTCATTCTGTTACGAACTTACATACTATACTCAGATATTCTTGTTTCCAGAGCATTCAGCATTGTCTGTTCTTATTCTTATTCATTAGCAATACAATGGAAAACTCAATTTAACCTCAACAAGGTTTGTTTTTTCATCCATGCAAAATCTTCTTTGTACAACAGACTGTTAGATATAGCAAAAACGGCCTTTCAAAAACAGTTAACTTCTAAATCAACTGTTTTTTGAAAGGTCGTTTCATCAGATTCTTATAGCAATCCAGCAAATAATCTCATAAATAATTGTCCCAGTCGCAAATATGCACTTCGTCCGGTTTGATATTGGTCTGTCACATCACGACATTCTCCCATCGTTCTTATCAGATCATTTTTTATTTCCACAACTGCCTGACAATCTGCCATAAAACAGCCGTTTTCAAAATGGTGATATAAACTTCGATAATCCAGATTAATTGTTCCACAAGTTGCCATACAGTCATCTGCCACACTCATTTTTGCATGACAGAAACCAGGAGTCCACTCATAAACACGAACACCATGTTTAACTAATCCATGATAAAAAGAACGAGTTATATTATAAATGAATTTTTTATCAGGGATACCAGGTGTGATAATTCTTACGTCTACCCCTCGCTTAGCAGCCAGACATAACGCATGCGTCATTTCATCTGTTATGATTAAATATGGAGTCATAAACCAACAATATTTTTCAGCTTTATTTATCATACTGATATAAACTTCTTCTCCTACTTGCTCATTATCCATAGGGCTGTCTGCATAAGGTTGAACAAACCCAGTTTGCTGTGCCGCATAATCATAGTGGAAAAGGTATTTACTAAAATCAGAATCATTAGCATCCTTATCACTTACTGCATTCCACATTTCCAAAAATGTCACCGTAAGCGACTGAACAGCATCTCCTTCTAAACGAATACCTGTATCTTTCCACTGTCCATACGGGTGTGTGTAATTAAAATATTCGTTTGCTAGATTATATCCACCTGTAAATCCGACTTTTCCATCAATAACTGTTATTTTTCTATGATCACGATTGTTCAAAAACAGATTTAAACCTGGCACAAACGGATTGAATACACGGCAATGAATTCCTATTGCCTTCATCTTTTTCACAAAATCTGTGTTAATAAAGCCTATAGAACCCATATCATCGTAGAATACTCTAACTTTCACACCTGCTTTTACTCGCTCTTCCAGAACATCTTGAATCTTATGCCATGCTTCAGCGTCTTCTATCGCATGATATTCCATAAAGATAAACTTCTGTGCTTTCTCCAAATCCTTAAGCTGTGCCTCTAATCCTTTCACTGCTTCATCAAAATACACAATATCCGTATTCTGATAGATTGGATACTGCGAATTTCTTTGTATGTAACTTGCTATATTTCCTGCTTTCGGAATTGTTTCTTTTATTCTATTCAAACACTCCTGACTGTCCGGAAGCATTGGTAACAATTTGCTATCAATTTCTGCATATCGCTCACGCATTTTATGTGTGCCACCATTCAAACCAATCAACAAATACAGGCCTACACCCATAATTGGGAAAATTAGAATTAAGATGACCCAAGGCATTTTCATAGAGGATGTCTTATTTGATGCGTACAATCCCAAAACCAAGATCCCACTCAAAATCCTTGTAAATAAATTTATGATTTCTGCATATTCATTCAAGCGTGTTACGATAGTAATAATAAAAATCACTTCCAGAAGAATGCAGATTATGGAAAAACACAGCCGTTTTACCCCATTTTTTGTTTTTGCTTTGCCCTCTAAAGTATCTTGTTTCATATATATTTCACCTTCCTACTTGCTCAGTTTTCTCCCTAAATTTCGTGGAACATACCAATTTTGTCTTTTATTCTCTGCATTTCATTATCTGCTTCAATGATAGCTCTTGCAGAATGAAGTAATTCTTCACTTATCTCATCATAGCCAGGCATTTTTTCAATTCCTTTTTTATAGCGAAGTTGATGTTCCAATGTTGCCCAGAAATCCATACCATTGGTTCGAATCTGTAATTCTACACGCATAGGTGTTTTACCCTTAGCAAAAAATACTGGTATTTCAACAATCATATGATAGCTTCGATAACCATTCGATTTTGGATTTTTTATATAATCTTTTATTTCAATAACTTTAATATCATCCTGTTGGGTAATCAAATCTGATATCATATAAATATCGTCAATAAACGCACAAACTATTCGAACGCCTGCTACATCATTGAGATATGTCTGTATATTTTCTGTTGTAAATTCATATCCCATCTTCTGCAGTTTATCGTAAATACTATTGGGCTTCTTAATTCTTGTTTTTATAAAAGAAATAGGATTTCGATTGTTCTCAACTGAAAATTCATCATCCAAAACCTCAAGTTTAGTTTGTATCTCCCGAATAGCACAACGATACATCATCATTAAATTATAAAATTTTGTAGCATTATTTAAAAACTGTAGTGATTCCGGACTGTCCATCCTGAGTTTTTTTACTTCATCTTTTGTCATGAAACTTTCCTTTCTACCTCATCCCTGATTTCAAAACATTATTTATTTTGATAGTTGATTCGTTCTCCTTGAATTACTGGATAACAAATCATTTTATCACTATCCAGATTTTCTACATGCATATCTACTGCACTGATCTGATGGTTTTCATAAGTATTGTAATAATAAATACCTTTTGTAACATTACAACACGACGTATACAATGTGATTTCATATTTTCCATCCGCTACTTCGCAACATCCTCGTTGCTGATCCACAGATCCGAGAATGTGGAAGAATTGGCTAACGCTTTCTTCCTCTGATTCACCTGAAATTGCATTTACCTTTGTAAAAGCTACACGTACAAAGCGTGAGGAAGATGAGAGATCTCCCGGAAGACCTAATCCTCCCATACCTCTACTATATGCATCAAGAGCCAAATTTTCGCAGAAAGTATTTCTGGGCTGTTTAGGAGATAAATACATATAATTATTTAGTTGAAACATCTGCTGTGGAAATGGTGGATTATTCGTAAGCACTCCTACTGGATTGTCATAAATATGCAAACCATATCTCAAACACGGTGGTAACGAAACAGAGACCATGCTTCTCATACAAAAGCATCTGACACCTGTCAGGTACAATCGAAAATATCCTATCCACCTCCGTCCAAAGAGAAATAGGGATTTCATGTATCGGGTTGCATAAATCTCGTTACCATTATACTCCATTATGAGGCAGATATGCAATCTGTCTTTTTGTCATACACAAAAAAATGATTTGAACTCATCATACACCTGCTTTCTACGCATTAGTGCACCTAAAAAATACAGCATTTCTTAACTGAACAGTATTTTCAATGCATAAACGCATATGATATACTGTTCTCATCATAAAAAACCTTATCTAAATGACATTGATTTTTAACACATTAAAGAAAACGCTCTTTGTCATACATGGATGTAATGAAACGATTACATGGCATATCTGTATCATTTGCGGTATTAAATTCATCAGTATCAAAGATCGATGTACTGTACCCAAGATCCTTAATGACAGAACGGCAAAAATCATCATCTAATGTAAGATACTGATAATTCTTATGGTATCCTTTTTCATCTTCTCTGAAGAATGAAAAAGACGTTTTTACACCATTTGGTGTTGTATAGAATGACCCCGATTTTACCAATTCAGTAGCTTCCGAATCATCGTTCTCATAGTTCATATTGTTTGAGAACGATACAAACTGAATGAGATTAAAGTATTTTCTATATGCTGGATTCTTGAGTCGTACATTCAACATACGATTAAACTCTGCCTGAATCGTGTCTTCGTTGTTTGGCTTCTTTACTTCAAGAAAGGCAATCGGCATACCATTGATAAGGATGTTAATGTCTGGTCTAAATGAACCATCATCCGTATCCTTCTCAATAGTGAACGGAAGCTCATCTACTACAGCAAAATCATTATTTAAAACATTATCAAAATCAATCAGCTTCACATCTGAAACAACGTCATTAAGTCTTTTATAGAACTCCCTACCGAGATCATTACTTCTGATAAGGGTATGGATTTCATCAAGGACATTCCACACTTCTCCATTGGAAAAAGACCTTCCGTTGATTTTCTCAAGGGCTGGCTTAAAACGGTTAATGAAAATCTTCGTATTGAAATCAATGTCAGAATCATTCATTGATTGATATTGATATCCCAGACGAAGGAACTGCAATGTTGCAGGTATCTTCACTCTGGTATCTTCATTGAAATTTCTCATTTAATGCTCCTTCTCCTTTGTATCTTCGAACATTTATTTTAATTATACAGACAGCCACATGATTATTCAACAACTTTCGCCAAAATCAGACTTATTTTTCACGCTCAACCAAAGATCTCCTCATAAGATACGGCTTCAACTCGGACTAGTAATAATCCGTGTTGAAGCCGTATCTTATATACACCCTAACCTATCAAATACTGCTTTCTTCAAAGCATTTTCTAAACTGAAGAACTCTATACCTTCCTTCTGAATAGTAAATTTCCAACTGCATCTCTTCTGTTTCAGCATTCCATACCGCCAATACATCAGATGCCTGCAATTGTGTTTTGAAAATCTTCTCCATCCCAGTTAACATTTCATCTGTTACTTTCAACATTTTTATTGACTCCTTTCTGTCTTATTTGCCCCTTGATTATACGTAGTTTCGACAGAAAACGCCAGCAAATCACATCGCGTATATCGCGTAGTTTTCTTCTTTTCATCCTATTTTGACAATGTTCACCATAAACAGCTGATTCTTTTTTATGGCAAACAAGCAGTCATTATTTATCTTAAATCAAGATTTTTGATCTTGTTTTGCTTTCCTTACAATTTCTACATACTTTGCTCATACAGTTTTCTCTATAATGTCTGTTGAAAATTTATACTATTCGATATGACCCGACTTATTTTCACGCTCAAAAAGAGCAGCCAACACTACTTTAACTGCTCTTTCTCTGATTTCTTATTTGATTCTCACTTCTGGACAATTTGTCCAGAAGTTGGCTCTTACTCTTACCGCTCCGCCTGATTATCTTTTTCCAATCTATGAATAATTTTTTGAATCGCCTTCTTTCTCAATCTGTTAATTGTTTGCTCAGACATTCCCTCCGTTATGATAGCTTTATATGGCTTTTTATCTATATAAATTGCTTTTAATATTTCCTGCTCCCTCGGTGATAGTTGTAGGTAATACAAATAAACATGCTTCACCTGATCTATTGAGTCTACAATCTGAAGCATATTCTTGTAAATTTCTTTCTGATAATTTTTCTTTTGCTTTTCATAAAGCATATAAATATCATCCAACCCTTTTATTTCTTGGCCCTTGCTTCCTTCCTGATCATTTGACGGACTTCTCAACTGTAACATTTCAATCAACTCTCCTGCATCTTCATATTCTCTTGAAAGCATTTCTAGTCTCTTACGATATCCTTCCAACAATTCTTCCCGTTGGCTCAATATCTCAGTAACATCTTTCTCTGTTAGCTGATTTATATTTTCCATTCGCAGCCTCCCATGTTGTTGATCTGCCCTATATGGGCAGAAAAAGAGCCGCCAAACATGATTTGACCGCTCTTTTCGTGATTTTGTATTCAGTTTTCACTTCTGGACAATTTGTCCAGAAGTTTATCAATAACCTAATCTTCTGCTATACTTAACCATTTCTTATCAGCATACTTCTTGCACATCAGAATCTGCGTAATGCCGTATTTCCTGCTGATAATAGTGATCAATAGTGCTTGGTGCATTAAAAAGTGCAACAAGCAGATAGGCTTTTATGTTTGCTATTTTTGTAGTTATATTTTTTATGCAATCCATGACGTACATGACATGATTACTTGTTAACCGCAAAAACTTGGATCTCACATAGTCACAAGAGTATACATAACCGCTAATTTTGATAGTCTCACTTTTTGTACAAACCACATCGCAGATAATGACAAACAACTCCTTTAGCAGATCCTTATCCATATATGCTACATCATTAGTCATATAAAAGTCATAATCCAGATTCTTTTTGATTTGCTGTATGTAGGCATCAGTATTACCAATCGTATCTATCTCATCATTACAAGCCTGATCTGCCTGACTAGATAGATTAGATTGATAAGATTGATTGATATAGTTATAACTCTGATTGTTATAGTTATTATTGTTATAATTAGTGGCAAGGTTTTTAACCTCCAGAGGTAAAGATTCTTTTCCACCAGAAGTTAATGTTTTTTCATTCCAGAAGTTAAAATCTTTTACTTCTGGGAGTTCACTTTTTTTACTTATGCCCGAATTAACGCCTACATTGGGTGAAATTTGCTCTTTTTCTTTAAAAATCTCCCCAGTTTCGACCATCTCTAAACCGTATGCTTCATTATTGAAGTTAAAATCTTTTACTTCTGGAAGTTCATCTTGTTTACCCTCACTAGTAATATTCCCATTACTCATTACAGGCTTATTTTCTTCAAATGTGTCCGCAGCATCGGAGCTTTCTTCATCTTGTTCCTGACTATCTTCAAGCACAGCAAAATTTTTTACATAGATAATATCTGGCTTTCCTAACCCTTTTCTTTTTCGTTCAATCAGACCAAATGAATCCAATTCCTTCATAATTTTCACACATGTAGGTTTTGAACAATTAATATCTTCCATCACATTACTGATGGAATAAATAATATATGCTCTATTCTCATTATCCAACCAGTGATTCTTCATTGAAAGTGCCATTCTGTCTAACATAAGTCCATACAAAAGCTTTGCATCACTGGACAAGCCTTTAAAATGCTGATCTTTTATTAGCAATCTCGGAATCCGATAGAATGAAAACTGTTCCGATTGTACTCCATAATAATAATCAAACTTTAATCCTTCTTCCATCACTGTATGTCCTCCTGTGTCTTCTTCCATTCCTCTAACAGATGAAGAATAATGCTTTCCATCTCCTCGCTACTGTAACGATCATCAAAGTACTGGCTGAGCTTATCCATCTTCAACGTAAATTTTCTTTTATGAACATTTTTCTCCTCCAGAATTAGCCTTACCACTGTCGATGTCAGCTCATTCTTCTTCTCATACTCTTTCAACTTTGCTGACTGTCCCATGCTTACTGTGCACTTACTTCGTTCAATCGCATCCGCCACAATCTGCTGCGACTTCTTAGACAGAAACGACAGATCTACTCCCTGTGAAAATCCCAGTCTTTTCTCATCTACCATCTGGAGCATCTGGTCTGACAATCTGGATAACCAGATATATCTCTGCACTTTCTTTGAATTTTCTCCGGCAGCTTCCCCCACCTGATCAAGTGTACTCTTTCCAGATTTCTTTCCCTGATGCTTCAATGCCTCATATTTGAGCGCATATGCCTTTGCTTTTTCGCTTGGCAAAATAGTTTCACGCTGAATGTTGGAGTCCACCATCATGATTGTTGCTTCATCGTCTGAATAATCACGGACGATAACTGGCATTTCTGTCTTTCCTGCAAGCTCTGATCCATGCTTTCTGCGATGTCCAGCGATCAGCTCATATCCTCCCTCAGCTCTTGGTCTTACAATACCCGGAATCAGCACACCATGCTCTCGGATACTTTCTGCAAGTTCTTCCATTTCCTTATCATCATTAACATGAAAAGGATGATTTTTAAACGTGTGCAGCTCACTTAATGTCACATTCACAATCTGATCAGATGCTGCTGGCGCTTTCGCGCCAAACAACTCGTCATAACTGCTCAATTTTACCTTTAATGCACTTGCGTTTTTACTCATTTCCTAATACCTCCTCCGTTAAAGGCTGATAAGCCTTTGCTACCTTTCCATTTGGATCATGCTTATAAATACTTGTTCCTTCTGCCGATATCTCTGCGGCTCGTACCGACATCGGAATGCTGCTGTTAAAGATCCTTACTCTACTACCATAGTTCTCGATCAGCAATTTACTGATATCCCTTGCATAAGTGGTGCGGCTGTCAACCATGGTCATCAGAATGCCCTCTATTTCCAGTCTAGGATTGATTTGACGTTTTACCTTGCCAATTGTCTTAATCAGCTGTTCTAATCCTTTTACTGGCAAATATGCAGCTTGCACAGGAATCAGAATACTATCTGCCGCCGCTACTGCGTTAATCGTGAGCATTCCAAGTGACGGCATACAGTCAATCAAAATATAATCATATCTGCTGCGCTGCTCTTCTATATAAGAACGAAGCACAGTTTCTCTGCTCATTACATTTACCAGTGATACCTCAATGCCTGACAGCTCAATATTTCCCGGCATCAGATCAACGCCTTCCTCGTGTCTTAAAATACCATACTCTACATCCATTTCTTTTTCATTGATAATGTTGCCCATTACATTTGCAAGCGTAATATCAAGCTTGTCAGGCTCTCTGTAGCCAAGACTTGCCGTCAAACTTCCCTGCGCATCAGCATCAATAAGCAGCACTCTCTTTCCCTGTCTTGCCAGTCCAATTCCAAGGTTACTTGTTGTCGTTGTCTTTCCTACGCCACCCTTCTGATTTGCAATCGCGATGACGCGGCAATTATTCTGTTCACCCATGATCAATTCTCCTTTATCTCTTTATTGCTCTGTAGTTTTTCTTGTATTTATTTCCATATAACATCTGTAATACCTTGTTGTGCCCTTATTGGTATACAGATCTGATGTTTCTAAAACCTTAACTTGAAGATGGTTCTTCATAAGTTTTTGAAACCACTCAATATCCCCCTTTGTTCCCATTAATCTTATTTTCAACACTCAGTCTGATCCTCCTATTAAATCGTACCGCTTGCGATCATAGTATGTATACTCAGGATAGCGGATCTGAATTGCCTGCCAGAAGAATGGTGCATATGCACAGCAAAATAATTCTTCCACCGCATACTGTTTGCATTCTCGCAGCTGCCATTCTATCTCATCTGTATCTTCATCTACACTCGGTGTACCATTACAATAAAGGTTAAATGCCATTCTAACCACTTTCATGCTTCCACTGGTCTGCCAACTTGCCTGTAAGCATTCCGGTCTAACACAGCCTGTTTCAAAGCTGTAAATACTGTCAATGTGCTTTCTTGTATCACTGTTAATGCCAAGGCAATAGCAAAGTGCCATATGGTACTCATCCTGATACCGTACTTCTTTTAACTTTTCGTAATAGAATTTCTCATGGGCCTCACTAATAAATATAATTCCATCTTTTAACTTGCTTGCACCTAACGCTGTACTGTTCATATTGAATTTCTCCTTATACTATATTTTTTTAACCACAACACAAAAAGGACACCTTTCCCAAAAATGCATTTAGGAAAAGTGTCCTCATATACGAATATGAACTTTCTCAAGTGAGATTTTAATTTAAAATCGCTTATTACGACTTATTAAAGCCGACAAATTTGTCGTACTCTTGTCGTACTGTACAACTTAAGGTACAAAAAATTATATTTTTAATAGAGCTTTGCACCTGCCGGGATTCTGTTATTTACCATCAGAAGGTTCAGTCCTTCATGACCATCTTCCTCGTGTACTGCTGAGATCAGCATACCCTCGGAATCAATTCCCATCATCTTTCTCGGCGGCAGATTTACGATAGCGATTGCTGTCTTACCAACCAGTTCTTCCGGCTCGTAATACTCATGAATACCGCTTAAAATCACGCGATCCTTACGTTCTCCATCGTCTAATGTGAACTTAAGAAGCTTCTTTGACTTCGGTACTGCTTCACATGCCAGGATCTTAACTGCACGGAAATCTGATTTTGCAAATGTCTCAAAATCAACCATTTCCTTGAAGATTGGCTCGATCTTTACGTTGGAAAAATCGACCTTTTCTTCTGCCTTTGGAGCCTCCTCAACTGGCTTTGCAGCCTTCTTATCGGAGTCGAGTGACTTCATTGTCGGAAACAGGAGAACATCTCTTATTGCTGCTGAATCTGTTAACAGCATTACAAGACGGTCGATACCATATCCGATACCACCTGTCGGCGGCATACCTACTTCCAGTGCGTTCAGGAAGTCTTCATCGGTATGGTTTGCTTCCTCATCACCAGCATCAGCTGCTGCATCCTGTGCTTTGAAACGCTCTCTCTGGTCAATCGGATCGTTTAACTCAGAATATGCGTTACACATCTCCCAAGTATTGATATACAGCTCAAAACGCTCTACCTTGTTAGGATCGGACGGCTTCTTCTTTGTAAGCGGAGAAATTTCAATCGGATGATCCATAATGAATGTCGGCTGAATAAGCTTATCCTCACAGTACTCCTCGAAGAACATGTTGATGATATCGCCTCTCTTATGACGTGCCTCATATTCAATCTTATGCTGATCAGCTAATGCCTTTGCTTCCTCATCAGTCTTAACCTGATCAAAATCGATGCCGGCATACTGCTTGATAGCATCAATCATAGTAAGACGTGCAAATGGCTTGCCAAGATCAATCGGTGTTCCATTATAAGAAATCAATGTGCTGCCGCATACCTTTTCAGCCAGATAACGGAACATGCTCTCAGTCAGCTCCATCATACCTTCATAATCTGTGTATGCCTGATACAGCTCCATCAGAGTAAACTCTGGGTTATGACGTGTATCAACACCCTCATTACGGAATACTCGACCAATCTCATATACTCGCTCAAGTCCGCCAACGATCAATCTCTTTAAGTACAGCTCAAGAGAAATACGAAGCTTTACATCCTCATCAAGTGCATTGTAATGAGTTTCAAATGGTCTGGCAGCTGCACCACCTGCATTAGAAACAAGCATTGGTGTCTCTACCTCCATGAAATCTCTTCCATCGAGGAAATTACGGATTTCCTTGATAATCTTAGAACGCTTAATAAAGGTATCCTTTACCTCTGGGTTCATGATCAGATCGACATAACGCTGACGATAACGGATATCGGTATTCGTCAGGCCATGGAATTTCTCCGGAAGAATCTGAAGACTCTTAGAAAGCAATGTAATCTCAGCAACATGTACAGACTTCTCACCTGTTTTTGTGGTGAATGGTGTACCCTTGATACCTACGATATCACCGATATCCATTTTCTTAAATGCCTTATATGCATCCTCTCCAATGCTGTCTCTTGCCACATAGCACTGAATATTGCCGTCTCTGTCCTGAATATTGCAGAAAGATGCCTTTCCCATAACACGCTTGCTCATCATACGGCCTGCGATGGAAACATCCTTTCCTTCAAACTGCTCGTAATTGTCCTTAATCTGCTGTGTATGTGCAGTTACATCATACTTTGTGATGGTAAAGGGATCATTTCCCTGCTCCTGCAGCTCAGCAAGCTTCTCGCGGCGTACCTTAAGAAGCTGATTAATGTCCTGATTATTATCCGCCATCGTATAAAACTCCTATCTTTAATATCTCTTTACGTCTAATACCTGATACTTTACTTCATTGCCCATGAATTCTACTTTAATGATGTCGCCTCTCTTTTTGCCAATCATTGCCTTTCCAAGAGGAGACTCATTGGAAATCTTGAACTCAAGACTGTTCACCTCTGCGGAACCAACGATAGAAAACTCCATCTCCTCGCCAGACTCCAGATCCTTTAAGGTAACTGCTGAACCAAGGTTTGCAACATTGTGGTCAATATCATCATCAGAAATAACAACTGCATTCTTGATCAGGTTTTCCAGTTCCTCAATCTTTGCCTCGTTGTCACGCTGCTCGTCTCTAGCTGCATCGTACTCAGCGTTCTCGGAAAGGTCACCCTGCTCACGTGCCTCTTTGATCTTATCTGCAATCTCCTTACGAATGATCACTTTACGCTCGTGTAACTCGTCTTCCAGCTTTTTCAGACCTTCGACGGTCATCATTTTCTTTTCTGCCATGACTGTAACCATGCCTTTCTACGGCCTGCCTGCAGGCTCATTAATATTATTGATTTCATACTTTAACTTAAAGAAACGACAAAAGAACCTTCTGTCGCTCAAATTATTATATCGGAAACAGCAAACCTTGTCAACAGACTTTTTAGCTCCTCATAGGTAGTAATTTGATTAACCTCCTGGCGGAGTTTGGAAGATCCCGGATACCCTGCCGTGTACCACGCAACCTGCTTTCTCATCTGCAGCATTCCCATATGCTCACCTACATATTCTATCTGCATTGATGCATGACGAAGAATCATCTGACATACTTCTTTGTAGGTTGGACGCGGACTAATTGGCTGTCCTTCAAATGATTCCTTTAATTCTCTAAAGATCCATGGATTTCCCTTAGCTGCACGCGCCACCATAATTCCGTCACAGCCGGTTTCCTCCATCATTTTCTTTGCTGATGATGCATCTGTGATATCACCATTTCCGATAACAGGAATTTTAACCGCTTCTTTTACCTGGCGAATGATCTCCCAATCTGCCTTTCCACTGTAATACTGCTGTCTTGTCCGTCCATGAACTGCAACTGCTGCTGCACCGCTTTCCTGTGCAATTCTTGCAATCTCAACGGCATTTACGCTTGATTCATCCCATCCACGGCGAATCTTCACCGTTACAGGCTTTTTTACCGCTTTTGCCATAGCTTCTATAACTTTTCCGGCAAGAATTGGATCCTTCATGAGTGCCGAGCCCTCATGATTATTGACAACCTTTGGAACTGGGCATCCCATATTTAAATCAATTATATCATATGGGCCTTCCTCTAGTTTTTTTGCCATATCCGCCAGAAGCTCTGGCTCACTTCCAAACAGCTGCACGGCAAGCGGATGCTCACCATCTTCTGTTTCTAAAATTGGCTCTGTATTTTTGTTGTGATATGACAATGCCTTTGCACTGACCATCTCCGTATATAAAAGTCCACAGCCCATTTCCCTGCAAAGACGACGAAATGGCAGGTCAGTTACCCCCGCCATCGGCCCTAACGCAACAGGATGGGAAATTTCTACTGTTCCTATCCTCATAAAATTTCTTTTCCTGCCTCTTCTACTGTTTTATTCAAAAACATCACGCGATAGTACATCTCAAGCGATGACATTAATTCACGCTTTTGTCTTTGTAACTGATGCAGCTTTAATCCTGCACCAATATCATCATAATAATAATCCATATCATCTGCCGTTGTCTTCATAATCAGTGTTCCGTCCGGCTCAAACTCAAGCGTCAAAATGCCGCCTATGTCTTCGGTAAACCAGACACACATGATTTGAAGTTCCTGCTTAACAGCATCCGGCAGTGCTGAAAATTCCTGATTCAGATAGTATTTCTGATCGTATGAATTTGCTCCGCAGAGCACTACATTTTGTTCCATGGTGTTCCTCTTTGTGCTTTCTTTTAATTTCATGAAACGCCCACTCGGTGAAGTGGCTTTGCTCAGTAACAATGCATACTTATACGTACCCGTAAATGCCTCTCACAGATACCTCTCCCGCGATGACTTCCTCGACTTTTCCATCTTCGCGCTGTACAAGGAGTGCGCCGTCCTCTTTTATTCCAAGACAAATTCCCTGCCAGGCGCCTGACGGTGCCAGCACATTAACGCGATTATCCTTATTTGCCAGGCGGCTTTCATACTCAGCCTTTAAATTTTTCAGACTCTCTGCGCTTACAAATTGTTCATATAAAACTTCAAATTCTTCGAGAACCTTTGCCAGAAGTTCATTTCGAAGAAGCGTTTTTCCTGTCACAAGTTTTAACGAAGTTGCAGTGTTTTGAATTTCCTTTGGAAAATCGGTCATCTGGACATTTATGCCAATTCCTACAATCACATAATGAATCTGATCCATATCAGCACTCATCTCTGTTAAAATGCCGCAAAGCTTTTTTCCCTGATAGACAATATCATTTGGCCACTTGATCTGTGTTTTGATGCCGGCATATCCATCAATTGCACGGCTTACTGCAAGCGCCGCAACTAATGTAAGCATGGATGCGTTTTCCGGCTGAATCTGTGGACGAAGCAGAAGAGAAAACGCAAGTGCACTTCCCTTTGGTGTCTCCCAATGTCTTCCAAGACGGCCTTTTCCTGCCTCCTGCGCATTAGCCACAGCAACGCTTCCATTAGGTGCGCCCTGCTCTCCTGCAAGCTTTAATCTTGTATTTGTAGAATCGGTGACATCATAGACCATGAGATTTTTGCCAAGCCATTTTGTATTAATACGGCTTGCACAGCTCTCCTTAGTCAAAATATCCGGTTCTTTTTTCAGGCTGTACCCTTTATTTCGCACTGCCTCTATCTCGTATCCGTCCTCTTCTAAGCTCTTCATTACTTTCCACACTGCTGTTCTTGAAACATTCAGGTAATCTGAAAGCTCCTGACCGGATAAAAAACCTTCTGTGCTTTGCAAAAGCTCCAATAATTTCTGTTTCACAGACTGCCTCCCAAAATTGTTAATATACTCGCCGTCAGAAAGCTCACCATAAATGTAGCGCCTATCAGATACAATATGCCGCCTGCCAGATGGCTTTTGCCCTCACCTATAGTTCGGATTCCTCTTGCTAAAAACAAAAGTGCTGCCGCTGCAAATGCGATAATAAAGAAATACTCATAATGTTTCCAATCCAGCACCAGAATCACAGCTGATATGACGATCAATAATGACATAAAAATCTCTGTCAGCGCGAATCCCCATCTTTTGCGTCTGTGTTCCATAGCGTAACAAAACCTCCGGTTAAATGGTTGCTGCAATCACAGCTTTAATCGTATGCATACGGTTTTCTGCCTCATCAAATACAATTGACTGGCTGCTCTCGAATACTTCATCTGTCACTTCCATCTCAGTCAATCCAAACTTTTCTGAGATTTCTTTTCCTATTCCTGTATTTAAATCATGGAATGCTGGAAGACAATGCATAAATACAGCACCCTCTGCTGCATTATCCATAGCTGCCTTATTTACCTGATATGGAAGTAAATCGTGGATACGCTCCTCCCATACTGCAGCCGGCTCGCCCATGGATACCCATACGTCAGTATAAATGACATCTGCACCTGTCGTTCCTGCCTTAACATCCTCTGTCAATGTAACAGAACCACCACTTTCCCTTGCAAATGCTTTACACTGCTCAACTAGGCTTTCATCTGGGAAATATTTCTTATTAGTGCATGCAGTAAAATGAAGTCCCATCTTGCTGCAGGCGATCATTAGGGAATTACCCATGTTGTATCTGGCATCGCCCATATAAGTAAAATGAATGCCTTTTAAATAACCAAAACGCTCGCGGATTGTTAAAAGATCTGCTAACATCTGAGTTGGATGAAATTCATTTGTTAAGCCATTCCAAACCGGCACTGATGAATATTTTGCCAATTCCTCGACAATTGCCTGGCCATAACCACGATATTCAATTCCATCGTACATGCGGCTTAACACTCTTGCTGTATCTGCAATGCTTTCCTTTTTTCCAATCTGAGAACCTGACGGATCCAGATAAGTTACGCCAATCCCAAGATCATGTGCTGCTACCTCGAAGGAACAGCGTGTTCTTGTGCTTGTCTTTTCAAAAATCAGCGCAATATTTTTTCCACGAAAAGTATCAACCAAAATACCTTTTTTCTTCTTATCCTTTAAGTCTGCCGCCAGATCAAGCAGGTAAGTAATCTCCTCTGGTGTATAGTCAAGCAGTTTTAAAAAATCTCTTCCTTTTAAATTCATCGCAAACCTCATTTCTGCTGCGGCTGCAGCGGCTGTCTTGTAAAGCTGACATTCATCATTAGTATAAATTTTCAAAACATAATTGTCAAGAAAAAAGGATATATTAGTCTAATACCAGTTTCCCATTTACTACATGATAATCACGATAACGGTGGCGAAGCAACTTTTTTCTCATATACGAAAACGTGTACGCTTCTCCTTTTGCTGCTGTCATCTTTAACAGGTATTCCAGCAGGAAACGAGTTTCATCATTCATCACATAAACATCCTTTGCACGTGCATAATATTCCCATGCACTGCGGCATGTATAATTTTCCTTCTGGTAATTACGGCTTGCACTGATTCTGTCAATTACCATCTCTGCAACAAAGCGCTTTGGCATCTTAGCTCCTATAAAACCATCTTTAGGATTGACAGCGTAATCGATCCAATATTCAAAATGATGGCGGTTGCGTCCCTTATGATGCAGCCAGCCCTGTGAATATCCTTTTTCTTCTTTTTCGCGATTGATCGGACTTCTTTTTCCGCCCTCATAATATTTCACACCCGCAAAAAACTCAATTGGCGCATATTTTGACAGATCATGCTTCAGACCCTGACTGATCAGACCTACCCTAATACAGTCTCTTGTGACTAGCCATTTGTGATGATTGATCGTGTGAAGATGTCCTAAAAATTGTTTTATCATGCTTGCTCCTTCCAAAATTTTCGCTGCTGCTCACTATTTAGGCTATGAACTGCAGCCTTTTTGAAAATTTTTACGAAAACGTTTTCGTTTCCTCTTGATTTTTTATTTTTTTTCTACTATACTGATTGTAACAGGGTTTTACTGCTCGAAATTTTGAATAACCCGAAGAAAAGGAGGTTGCTATGAAATACGGATATTTCGATGACAGCTCCAGAGAGTATGTCATTACCACCCCAAAAACCCCTCTGCCATGGATTAATTACCTTGGCTGTGAGGATTTCTTCTCTATTAAGTCCAACACAAGTGGCGGCTATTGCTTCTATAAGGATGCAAAGTTGCTGCGACTTACACGTTATCGTTACAATAATGTTCCTTTTGATGATGGCGGTCATTATTTCTACATAAAGGACGGCGATACCGTTTGGAATCCAGGTTGGCAGCCTGTACAGACTGAGCTTGACAGCTATGAGTGCCGTCACGGCATGGGCTACAGCATTTTTACAGGTGTTAAAAACGGCCTGAAGGCACAAGTTACTTCTTTCGTTCCGATGGGCTATACCTGTGAAGTCAACAAGTTAACTTTAACCAATGAGTCCGACACTGTCAAGAATTTTTCTGTATTTTCTTATGTTGAATTTTGCCTGTGGAATGCCATGGATGATATGACAAATTTCCAAAGAAACTTCAGCACTGGTGAGGTTGAGGTCATGGGTTCTGTCATCATTCACAAGACCGAGTATCGTGAACGCCGCAGACATTATGCCATCTTTGGTGTAAACACACCTATAAACGGCTTTGATACTGACCGTGACAGCTTCCTTGGCGCTTACCGTGGTTATCATAACCCTCAGGTTGTCGAAGATGGAAAATCTAAAAACTCTATGGCAAGCGGATGGGCTCCGATTGGAAGTCACCAGATTACCCTTTCATTACAGCCTGGCGAAACAAAAACTTATATTTACGTATTAGGCTATTGTGAGAATCCTGCTGATCAGAAATGGGAATCACAGGGCGTTGTAAACAAGGCTCCTGCTAAAGCTCTTATGGAAGCATTTGCAACAGAAGCACAGGCGGATGCAGCTCTTGATCACTTAAAGGAATACTGGAGCCAGCTGTTAGGCAAGTTCCATGTTGAATCTGACTATACAGAGATGAACCGCATGGTTAATGTATGGAATCAGTACCAGTGTATGGTTACATTCAATATGTCCCGCTCTGCTTCTTACTTTGAATCAGGAATTGGCCGTGGCATGGGATTTCGTGATTCCTGCCAGGATTTATTTGGCTTCGTCCATCTGATCCCTGAAAAGGCAAGACAGCGTATCATTGACATTGCTTCCACTCAGATGGAAGACGGAAGTGCTTACCATCAGTATCAGCCGCTGACAAAGCGCGGCAACTCTGATATTGGAAGCGGCTTTAATGATGACCCGTTATGGCTGATTGCTGCTGTAGCGGCTTACATCAAGGAAACAGGCGACTATTCTATTCTTGAGGAGTCTGTTCCTTTTGATAACAAGGAAGAGACTGCAGTTCCTTTAATGGAGCATCTGCGCCGTTCCTTCAATTTTACAGTTACACACCGCGGACCACATAAGCTTCCGTTAATTGGACGTGCTGACTGGAATGACTGTCTGAACTTAAACTGCTTCTCATCTGAACCTGGCGAATCCTTCCAGACAAGCGGACCTTCTGAGGGACCAGTTGCAGAATCTGTATTTATTGCAGCCATGTTTGTCAAGTATGGAAAAGAATACGCTATGCTTTGTCAAAGACAGGGATTAGACAAGGAAGCTGACGATGCACTGGCACAGGTAGACGATATGTATCAGACAATTCTTACCGCTGGCTGGGACGGCGAATGGTTTGTCCGTGCTTATGATGCTTACGAGAATAAGGTTGGTTCTCATGAGTGTGAGGATGGCAAGATCTTTATTGAACCACAGGGCTTTTGTGTACTTGCTGGCGTTGGCATTAAAGAAGGCCATGCAAATAAGGCACTTGCCAGCGTAGAAAAGATTCTTGATACAAAATATGGCATTGTCTTACTGCAGCCAGCTTACAAGGATTATCATCTTGAACTTGGTGAGGTTTCCTCTTATCCGCCGGGATATAAGGAAAATGCTGGTATCTTCTGCCACAACAATCCTTGGATCTCTATCGCTGAGACATGCGTTGGTCATGGAAACCGCGCGTTTGATGTATACCGCAAGATCTGCCCGGCGTATATTGAAAATATCAGTGAGATCCATCGCACCGAACCTTATGTATATTCTCAGATGATCGCTGGTAAGGATGCGAAAAACTTTGGTGAGGCAAAGAACAGCTGGCTGACTGGAACTGCTGCCTGGACGTTCTTGAATGTTTCTCAGGCAATCCTTGGCATACAGCCAGATTATGACGGACTTGTCGTTGATCCATGTATTCCATCTGAGTTGTCCGGCTTTACCATTACTAGAAAGTTCCGTGATGTTACATACACCATTGAGGTTCAAAATCCAAACAAGAGCCAGAAGGGTATCTCAAAGCTTATTGTTGACGGTGTCACAGTTGATGGAAACCAGATTCCGTATGATGCTTCTAAGAAACAGGTTCATGTTGTTGCTGTACTTGATGCATAATACCACAATCTCATTTGTTTTTTAAATAGTCTTAGACATAAAGAAAAGCCTCTTTGAATACATGTTAGTAAACATGTTCAAAGAGGCTTTTTCATGCGCTCAAAACTTATTCCTGTAATTCGCACACTTCTTCTTTCATTTCTGATTAGTATAATCATTCTTTGCCTGATGGCACTTCTTATGTGGAAGCTCTCACTGTCGGACGGTCAGGTAAAGACTGGACTTTATCTGTCCTACCTTCTCTCCTGCCTGTTCGGCGGTTTTTGCTTTGGACACATCTTTCCTAAAAGGCGCATTCTCTGGGGACTTTGCTTTGGAATCGGGTATTTCGTTCTACTCGCACTCGTCTGTGTTGTTGTCGCAAAGGCTACTTTGTCGTACCCCGCCTTTCTTGTTCTTGGCCTTTGCTGCCTCGGAGGATGCGCTGGATCATTCTTTAGTTAGTCTTAGCAGAAGCATCTTCCATAGCGATACCACATACGTTTAAGGCGGCTCTGACGCGCTGTCGCATCTGATGCCATATCACGATACAGCTGTGCCGTCTCATCGCGCAGCTCTGTTCCGTAGGCATGATTGCTAAAGGTGAGTTCCTGCAAAAGATCCTGAAGCCACATCAGTTTTTCCTGTGTTATTGTCGGGAATGATTCCTGAAGCGCTGCTGCATCAGCTGCTATACTGATTTTCTCAAGGTTTTCTGCTTCACACAGCGCATCCATTCTGGAAAGAGCATATAATAATGCTTCTTTTGGCTCACCCTTTAAATGCTGTTCCTGACGCTTTAAACGCATCTTTCTCTGATAGATCATTCCAAAGATGATAAGCGCAATAAATAAAATACAGCAAAGCACAATCAAAATCACATGCATTAGAAGCTTGAAAAAGTGATCATCCTTAGAATTATCTGTATTATTCTGATTATTAGGATCGCTCTGACTTTGCTGCTGATTCGGTGCTGTTGGCTGATTTTGCTCTGATGGCTTAGCCGGTTCTGATGGCTGCTCATTTTCTGCTGTTGTCTCTGGCGTAGTTTCAAAGATTCCCTCTACTGTTGCCTGAGGCTCCTCTACCTGTGTCTCTGGTTCTGCCGGATTTGTTGCATTTTCAAGCTGATCGGAACTAATAGTAGAATCCTGTCCGTCGTTTGAATCAGCTAAATCTGCCTCATCTATAAAGCCTGGTGTTACCTCGATTGGAATCCAGCCAACACCCTTTACATAAATCTCAGCCCAGGCATGCGCTGCCTCATCCATAATGGCCTGTGCACCATTTCCTGATTCCAAATCGCGCACCAGATATCCTTCTACATAGCGCGCCGGGATTCCATAAAGCCTGAATAAAAGTACTGCTGCTGATGCAAAATGTGTACATACACCCTGCTTATTTTCATACAGGAAATATTCTACATAATCATTTCCACGCGGAGTTGAGCCTGGTGTCTTTGTATAAGAGGCATGCGCTTCAAGCGTTGATCGCACAAATGACACACAATCTGCAATTGATGTAAATTTCTTTCCTGAATATTCTTCATAGAAGGAATCAAGTCCCTTTGTTGGCAGTGACAGATAGACTGAATCTGCAAAGGCGCGGTAAGACGCATCTTGTGTTTCGTATGAGCCTGCCGTCTCAAGCTTTTGAATATTTGAAAGACGCTGCGTATTCATATAGTACATAGAAAAGATCTCTCTATCTGTTTCCTGCTTTGGATACGCATCAAATGGCTCCCCCGCTGTAAAATCAACAAGACTTGTACCATACGGAATGTACGAGAAGGCACTGTTTGCATCTACGTCTGAAATAACAAGATCTCGTCTGGCAACGGATTCATCACCACTATTATAGAGACTTTCCAAAACCTGATAATACTGACTGCTTAAGCTTATCAGATCCATACCCGTTGCAAGTCCCTCTTCGTTTTGCTTATCACTAAGCTCGCGCCAGCCGCTGCCCGTATAATTGCTTCCTACGTAGCCTCGAATATAAAGCGGTGCCTTTAAATCACTCGAAATATCTAAATACAAATGCGTCTCATTATAATCGCGCACCTCTTTTACATTACTAAGCTTACCGCCGTGGACGCCGCTGCTTCGAATAATATCAACAGGAAGCCAATCCCACTCACCTCTAGTCACCTTCTTCCAGAAGGTCTCCAGACTCTTTAACAGATCTCCGTTTCGAATATCTTCACGTATCTGGCTTTGTGCTTCATATCCATCTGTAAATGCAGGTCCTAACATAAAACGGCTCACTGGAAGAAGCAGCAAGAACAAAGCGGCAATTACAACAGATGTCTGCCACCTAAGCATTCCAAATGCGCTATTGCTCATCTTTACTGTAACTGTTCTCACACTAAGACTCTCACGATAACGGCTGTACTGCAGAGAAAACATACCTATCAGCACAAACAGCATCATTAAAAATGATGGCATTGCCGGAAGCTCTCCAACTGCAAGCGCAAGAATAAAGATTACTCCAAATAATAGCGCTGTCACCCTTCCATCTAATGAACGAATCGTTCCAAGCGATAAAATTGCTCCAATTAAAAATGTTGCAAACAACAGCGTAATCAAATAAGAGGCTGCTGAAACTGGCTCAATAGCTGCAAGTGAAACTTTTGTACCATAATACTCATTTATATATCCTGCATAACTGTTATAGAATCCCAACAATCCACTAAAAATACTGTTGTGAAATACAATTCCTGCTAACAGATAAATGCCAAATAAGACCGGCCATGTAATCATGCGGCTGATTGGGAGTTCCCAGGCTGCTGTTATAAGAAGGCCGATCACAATCGTTCCCACCACAAGCAGCACATAATTTAGCTCAATCTCATAGGTAAGCGCAAGTCCAAGCACCACACCAAGCATTCCTATTAAAAAATAGATAATGCGCAGCAGCAAAAACAATCGCTCATGAAACTTGCCGTGAGTCCGGATTCGGTCAGCCTGAACAACCTGCTCGACCAGAATGCCCTTCTCTTCGTTTTCCATGAAGTTCCTCCTTCGTTGCAAATTAAATATACAATTTAATTATGACAGTTAATTTTATCATATCTCAATCAATTCATGAATCTCGTTAATTGTAAGAATTGATTTTCTTGTACCATCTGATGACAAAAAGTCACCTAATTGTTCATCTTTATTCGTATCCATACAGCTTATTGCAATCATACGGTACAGCGGTGTACTGCGGCTGCTTTTATACTCCTCCCAGTACAGCTTGTCAGTTCTTTTTGCACTGACAAGAAGCTTACTCATAACAGCTGTAATGTCATCCATTCCTTTAATCAGATGTTCTTCAAATGCACCTCCACCATCCTGTGAATACCAGATCATGCGATGATGACACTCGTTAAAACAAAGTGCCGCTGAAAGTGAATAACAAAGATCATATACCGACTGAATCTCCTCTATTGTCTGATAACGAAGATCCAGAAAAATTCCAACTGAATCACTGATTGGCCTTGACAGTTCCTTAATCATCATCTGATCAAGGCGGGCTGTCATCTTCCAATGAACTCTTGACATTTTGTCGCCCTGACGAAATTCGCGGATCTGATAAATTTCAGCAGGATCATCTCCTGCATTATGCTTATCGTACTCCTCGCTGTCACTGTCAAAATTACGGCAGGCATCTGTCACAGCGACTTGAAGATCAAGAAGATGAGGCATTACAACACACTCTGCCTGAGCAGAAATTGTTTTTTTTCTCTGAAATAATCTCAGATAATCGAAGACTACAATTCGCTCAAATGAAATTTTAATCACACCACAATATGTGGAACAAAATGTAAATGGAACAGTTACTGATGTTTTTGCCGGTGCACGCAGATTGATATCATAGGATTCCTTTTCTCCATCTAATGTATTGCTGACATTTACTCTTACAGACGCATCTGTTATCGGAAACCAGCCATTATTATGAAAACGAATAGGAATTTCTATTTTTTCTTCACAATCTGCCACCTGCTGTCCATTTCCAATTGTTACCTTAACGTTTTTTTTGTGATACCAGGTAAGTGCAAATAATGCTATTGGAAGCAGCAGCTCAAACGCCAGAAATACTCCAGGAACAGGACTTTCATACATCAGTGCAATATATGATGTGATTATAACCAGAAGAATATAGACTATTTTTCTTCCCCACATAAAAACTCTCCTTTCAGGAAAAAGCAAACAAAGGCCTTATAGAACATGCTCCTACAAGGCCTGTCTTTTTATTTTGCCTTTGGCTGAGGGATCAGCTTTAAGATCTGCTCAAGAATGCCTTCTGCTGTTAATCCGCCCACCTTTGCCTTTGTATTTAAAATCAGACGATGCGCACATACATCAGTAAATACAGCAGCCACATCTGCTGGAACTACATAATCGCGCTCCTGAAGGTACGCATGTGCACTTGCCATATTAATCAGCGCCAGCGTTCCTCTTGGGCTAACGCCAAGTGTCAAATACTGATGCTTTCTGGTCGCATTGACAAGATCTGTCGTATACTGATAGATCAGATCATGAATAAATACCTTCTCGACCTCTTTCTTCATCTCAAGAATATCTTCAACGGTGAGAGATGCTGGAATATCATCTACAGAATATTCCTTTTTGCTCTTCATCATAGAAATTTCATCTGCCTGACTTGGATAGCCCAAAGACATACGAACCATGAAACGGTCAAGCTGAGACTCCGGCAACAGCTGTGTACCAGAAGATCCTGTAGGGTTCTCTGTTGCAATTACCATAAATGGTTGCGGCACTTCTCTTTTTACTGCATCAATTGTGACAGTGCCTTCTTCCATAACCTCAAGCAGTGCAGACTGTGTCTTTGGTGATGTACGGTTAATCTCATCTGCAAGAAACAGATTACACATAACAGCTCCTGGATAATACACAAACTTTCCAGTATCCTTCTGATACATATGATAACCACACACATCAGACGGAAGCACGTCTGGTGTAAACTGCATACGCTTTTGTTTTAAGGACAATGCTTTTGAGAATGCCAGCGCCAGCGTTGTCTTTCCTACACCAGGAATATCCTCCATCAGTATATGACCGCCTGCAAGCATCGTACACATAAGCTTATTCAGACTCTCATCCTTACCCTTGATTACCTTTTTTATATCATCAATTGCCTGCCAAACTTTCTTTACGTTTTGTATATTCTCCATGTTTCCTCTCATTCCTTGTCTTATGCCTCATCTGCCTGTGATTCTGCATCATAAACAGTATCACTGACAGATTCTGACGTATTTTCTTCAGATGATTTTTCAGATGATGGAACAGATGTCTTTCCATCCAGCATATCCTTTAAGTTCTTTAGTGCCTCATCCTTTACGCATGCTTCCTGGTATCTTGTATTTACATTTGCAACCAGTTCACGCACGGACTCCCATCCGGCAACCTCCTGCAGATAAGCTGCGATCTCGCCATCCTTCGCATTCTTATCAATATACAGGCTTCCATCCTTATTCTGACAAATATAAAGTCGAATCATAGATGGTGCCTTCGTGTCAATTCCAATAAACTTTATCTCATAATATACATATGCTATATAAGTATTATCAGCAATACCTGGAACTGTATAGCAGATAATGTTCTCATAGGACTCAACATATTCACACTGCTTTTTAAGTGCTTCCTCACTAAATTCTGTATCCTGCACAACAATCTGCTTAAGATCCTTGACATCTGCCTTTTTTACTGCATCAAAATACTTCTGTACCAGTTCTTTTACTTCCGGCACGCCGTCCTTTTCTAAGGATTGAATCTGATTGTTATTATTGTTTTGATTTTCTGTAACATCAACAACCGTCTGGATTTCCTGACGATCTTTGTTGCCTTTTCTGCTCGTAATCAAAATAACTGCCACAATCAGCGCAGCTGCTACCAGAATAATGACAAAGTATGGAAGAATCCTTCTGACCACACCTGGTTTTTTCTTTCTCTTAAAATTATTTTTTGCCATAATTCCTTCCTATTCTGCCATCTTGCGTTACTGCGCTGTACGCAGACGCGCCTCAGGCTCATCAAAATATCGTTCTTTCACCAGTTCAACTGGCATCTGCTTTCCTGTCCACAATGTAAATGCCTCTGCACCCTGATACAGCAACATATATAACCCATTAAAACAGCTGCAGCCCTGACTCTTAGCAATTCCCATCAGCTTTGTCTCTCTTGGATTATAGATTACATCTGATACTATTAAATCTGGATGGAAGAAATCTGCTGATGTAATCAGACTTCTATCTGTATCTGGTGCCATGCCTACATTTGTGCCATTTGTCAAAATACGACTTGTCAAAAGCTCTTTTTTAATCACAGACTCATCTGAATAATCAAATAAATTAATCTTACATGCTGTCTGCTTTGTCAGCTGATTAATCACCTGCCTTGCATGCTCTGTCGATTTTCCCGGACGACAAAATACAGAAATCTCCCGCACACCATCAAGTGCTGCCTGAACAAGAATAGATGTTGCTGCGCCTCCTGCTCCAAGAAGAGTCATTTTCTCACCCTTGATCGAAAATCCTGCTTCTTTTACGGCTCTCATATAGCCTGTTCCATCCGTATTGTATCCCATAAGCTTTCCATTTTCATTCACAACCGTATTCACAGAGCCTGTAATCGACGCTGCTGGCGAAAGCACATCACAAAGCTGTGCCATCTTAGACTTATTTGGCATAGTACAGTTCCAACCTTTTGCTCCCAAACTTACAAGACCGTCTACGGCACCGCTAAGACCTTCAATGCCAACATCAAAACAAAGATAGACATAATTAATTCCTAACTCCTGAAATGATGTGTTGTGCATCATCGGTGATTTGCTGTGTCCCACCGGACTTCCAAGCAGACCGGTAAGGCCTGTCTTTCCATTTATTATCATAGACATATCCTTTCCTGATACCTTTTGCAGCAGTTTTTTACTGTCATTTCTTGTCACCACCAAAATGACATAAACTGACCAAGCTCCTATATACTTTAATACGAATCTGTAAAATATGCAAGCTTTTTATCTCTTTTGCCACACGCGACACTTTATTTTGTGCAAAATTACCATGATATGGTGTGATTACACTACGATAGTGACAGTATCCTCGTCTGAATCATACTCATAAACATGATTTGACAAAAAATCTGTACTTACAGCATCTGTCAGATTTACCTCCTCCACAATTTCCTTTAACTGTGACGGATCTGTGTCTTTATCTTTTGCAAGAAGCAGTACCTCGTGCATACTTGACGGCAAAATATAATATGCACCGCCAAGCTTTTTTGCTGCCGTCCTAAGGATACCCGGATACATGATGACTGATGCTCCAAAAAATGCTTTACTGTTTGTCAGCGCAAATAAATGAGGAAAATCAGACTGTACTGGCAGCTCAGGCAGCCCAATCAATGCCTCTACGCTATTTAAAGACGGTGGAAAACGGCGAATCATCGATGTGATGGCTGTCTGGAATAAAATGTCCTCTGTCACCTCCCAGATTCTGCAATGATCCTGATACACAACGGCAGCACCCATCGTTGTGTCTGTTCCCTCAAATACCAGCTGATAGATAATGGCAAGATCAAGAATACGTCTATGTGGGACAAGTGATAAAAATTCCTTATTTTTCTGATATGAAATGAGCCGCACTGATAAAAAGGCAGCAGCACATTCAAAGTTTGTAAATATCTCTCCCTCCACTTTATTATTTTCTGTTACCATATCAAGCACGTTTTTTAATTCCTTTTGAATACTTTCCATAGAATAGCCATGCTGATATAAACGGTAAAACGGCGCCATATATATCCAAGGAGTTGTTCTTTTTCCTCTGTGGTATAATGACACCGTTTTTATCTTTGCTGTATGTTTTTGTTCAATTGTCTGCACGGTAATCTTTTCCTCTGCCTGGCAGGCGGACTGAAGACCCGCAGTAATGGTAAATAAAAATTGTTGATAATCCATATTGCTCCTCCGTTCTAAACTCCAGAAAAGCTGGATGAGAGAACACACCTGAAGGGAATCGAACCCCCGCACGTAGATCCGGATTCTACTGCTCTATCCACTGAGCTACAGGTGTATATGAGTCAGCTGTTAGATCAAACAGCTGACTCTGAAACAAAACGTTAAATATTTTGTTTTGAATTTCTGATCAGATTATACTCTGGATAAATACTCACCTGTTCTGGTATCGATCTTGATTACCTCACCGTTCTCTACAAACAACGGAACATTTACCTGTGCACCAGTCTCAACGATTGCCGGCTTAGTAGCACCAGTAGCAGTATTTCCCTTGAAGCCTGGCTCAGTATCAGTAACCTGAAGCTCTACAAACAGCGGCGGCTCGATTGAGAATACGTTTCCATTGTGGGAACATACTTTACACATCTCGTTCTCCTTAACGAACTTTAATGCGTCACCGATCAGCTCACTTCCAAGTGCGATCTGCTCATAGGTATCATTGTCCATGAAGTAGTACAGATCTCCATCCTGATACAGATACTGCATATCCTTACGGTCAATTCTTGCCTCCGGGAACTTCTCGGTTGGACGGAAAGATCTCTCGATTACTCCACCATTCTTGATATCCTTTAACTTTGTACGAACAAATGCCGCACCCTTACCTGGTTTTACATGCTGAAACTCAAGGATCTGATAGACAGTGCCTTCAATTTCCAAAGTCTTACCATTTCTGAAATCACCAGCTGAAATCATTTTTTTTCCTCCTGTAAATGAGAATTAACGGCATCTTTCTGTACTCTTGCACAGATGCCTATCGTTCTAAACAAACGCAAACGCCCATAAAATGGCGCTACATACTATATTATCATACAATAAAAAATATAACTTTTCAAGTAGTATTTTTAAAACTCTTTAAAAATTTCCTCTGCCAGTTCCCCAGGTGTTTTCTGATCTACGTCTAGCACAAAATCTGCACCGCTTAAATAATGTGCCTCACGCTGTTTCATCAGTGTACGCACACGCTCTCCACTATCATCTCCTTTAAGAAGAGGGCGCGTTGTGTCACCCTTTAAACGAGCCAAAACAGTCTCTGGCTGAATCCTTAAATAGACTACCATGCCGAGTTTTTTTAAAAGCTTTCTGTTTTCCTCACTAAGCGGCATTCCACCTCCGCATGAAATCACAAATTGCTTATCTTGTACAAGCAGCGTCTTGAGTGCTTTTGTCTCTGCCTGACGAAAATAATCTTCTCCTTTTTGAGCAAAAATATCAGAAATGCTCATTTTCTCACAAGCTTCTATATAGGCGTCAGTATCAATCAGCTCGAATCCTTTTTTTACAAGCTCTTTTCCTACTGTTGTCTTTCCTGCTCCCATAAAGCCAATCAAAACAATTGAACTCATCGCTTATTCCTCCTGTGGTAAAAAAACAATACTATACGCTCTATATAACGCTTTAGCACTATCTGTATTTCTTCCTTTGGATGAATTGGCTGAACAAGATATGTCCTAATTCCAGCTCTGTTTGCGCCATAAATATCTGTAAAGATCTGATCTCCGATAAAAATCGTTGTATCTGGTGTTGTATGAATACGCTTCATAGCGTCCTCATAACCGCGTACTGATGGCTTCCCTGCTTTATAAATATAGTCACTTCCAACTTCCTTCGCAAACGGACTGACACGCGGCTCCTTATTATTTGAAATAATGCAGGTTTTTAAACCAATGCTGCGAAGATGTTCAAACAATTCCTTTGCCTGTTTTGTAGCTGGCTCTCCATGCCTTACAAGCGTATTATCCACATCGAATAGTACGCCACGCACGCCGTTATCATATTCCTTTTGATAATCAATCTGGTAGGCAGACGCTGCCTCTGCCCATGGATACAATTTACTCACTGTTTTTTCTCTCTCTGAATCATATTTTCAAGCTCTTGTGCAAAATTATTCAAATCCGTAAAAGAGCGATATACACTCGCAAAGCGCACATAAGCGACCTCATCAAGTGTTTTTAACTTTTCCATCACCAGCTCACCAATCACCTTGCTGCTGACTTCTTTTTCATAATTATTAAAGATAGTTGTCTCAATATCATCCACCAGACGATTTACTGCATCAGTCGGGATCGGACGTTTATGGCATGCCATAACAATTCCAGTTTTTAATTTTTCCCTCGAATAAGCCTCTCTTGTCTGATCCTTTTTTACTACCATCAGCGGAAATACTTCAATCTTTTCATATGTTGTAAAGCGCCGGTTGCACACCTCACACATCCTGCGCCTGCGGATCGCAGTATTATCGTCAGAAGGCCTTGAATCAATTACTTTTGTTGTATCTTCTCCGCAAAACGGACACTTCATTGCTGCCTCCATTCCTGCTGTCTGCCAGCATCTCTTTAATGCTATTATTATAAAATAAAAAGGTATGTAAGGTCAAGTTTTTTCTGAATTGTTTTCAATTCTATTTTTCTTTATCTCTGATTGGTTTTTCTCCCTCATCAATATCAACTAATATGATATCTGGTCCAATCTGACATACTCTGCAAAATGGAATGCGATATTCCGTATCTCGTCCGAATAACCCACATATTTTTCCTGTGCCCGGAACAATCAAATGTGTTATGCAGCCTGTTTTTCGATCAAATTCAATGTCACACACATAGCCAAGTCTTTTGCAGTCTTTTATATTAATCACTTCTTTTTGCCTTAAATCACAAATACGCATATGCTACCCTCAAAAGCATTTCACTTTCTCGGTATAGTATATGCGTATTAAATATATTCTGCCTTCTGACAAATATATTAGACACTATGTTAATATATATTGTTTAGTGCTCTGTTCCAAACTCAGACAGCTTTAAGCCTGGATTTCTTTCCAGTACCATCTGCGGACTCCAGCTATTTGCAAACAATAACAGCGGACGATCCTTCAGATCCTTAATTTTCTTCATATCGGATGTTCCATTGATTCTTGCTACATCCACATTCTCCCAATCCTCAATCCAGCGGATATACTCGTATGGCAGCGGATCAAGGCGAATCTCTACATTGTACTCATTTTCCAGACGGAATTTCAAAACGTCAAACTGCAGCACGCCGACAACGCCTACAATGATCTCTTCCATTCCAGTGTTAAATTCCTGGAAAATCTGAATAGCACCTTCAAGAGCAATCTGACTGATTCCCTTAATGAACTGCTTACGCTTCATTGTATCCATCTGACGCACTCTGGCAAAATGCTCTGGTGCGAATGTTGGAATTCCGTCAAATGCCATATTACCCATCTTAGGAGAACATATTGTATCTCCAATTGAGAAAATACCTGGATCAAATACACCAATGATATCTCCGGCATATGCCTCTTCTACGATTGTTCGCTCTGATGCCATCATCTGCTGTGGCTGTGTCAGACGAATCTTTCTGCCGCCCTGCACATGGTTCACCTCCATGCCGGCTTCAAACTTTCCAGAACAAATTCTCATAAATGCGATACGGTCTCTGTGTGCCTTATTCATGTTTGCCTGAATCTTAAATACAAAGGCAGAGAAATTATCATCAAATGGGCTGATTTCACCAATTGAGCTATGTCTTGGAAGCGGTGATGTTGTCATTTTTAAGAAATGCTCAAGGAATGTCTCAACACCAAAGTTTGTCAGTGCAGAACCAAAGAATACAGGAGAAATCTCACCATTACTTACCTTATCCTGATCAAATTCCTCACATGCACCATCAAGCAGCTCAATATCCTCAAGCAGCTTCTGATAACCAATAATACCAACCTGATCCTCAGCACCTTCAACATCAAGCTCATGACTCTCAATCTCATGCATACCTGCATCTGCTGCAACGAATGTAGTAATCTTATTTGTGTTACGATCATAAACACCCTTGAAATTCTTACCGCATCCGATTGGCCAATTGATTGGGCAGGTCTTAATACCAAGCACGCGCTCGATCTCATCCATCAGATCAAATGGGTCATTTGCCTCACGGTCTAATTTGTTGATAAAAGTAAAAATTGGAATATGGCGCATAACACAAACCTTAAACAGCTTAATTGTCTGCGCCTCAACACCCTTAGAAGCATCAATTACCATAACGGCAGAATCTGCTGCCATCAGAGTACGATACGTATCCTCTGAGAAATCCTGATGACCTGGTGTATCCAAAATGTTGATGCAATAGCCTTCATAGTGGAACTGTAAAACGGAAGAGGTTACGGAAATACCTCTTTGCTTTTCAATCTCCATCCAGTCAGAAACAGCGTGCTTTGCTGTTTTTCTTCCCTTTACGGAACCTGCCTGATTGATTGCTCCTCCATATAAAAGGAACTTCTCTGTTAATGTAGTTTTACCCGCATCCGGGTGAGAAATAATGGCAAACGTTCTTCGTTTGCTGATTTCATTTTCATATAATGACATTGTGTTCCATGCCTTTCTTCTTCAAATGTTCTTATTTACTATTTTTCATTTTGTTCACAGCAAACTATTGTAACAGATTCAGTCTTTTTGTGCAACCCCATTCACAATTTTATACCATTTACCATTATACCAAATCCGTCCAGAATATCCCCAATTAAGGTATCCGTTCTGAATGTAATACAGTGTACCATAATATTCAACAAGACCATTGTAATTCCAGTTCAAAATACCTTTTTCTACATAATACCAAGCACCATCACTGTGTTCTACAAGGCTCGTGTAATCCCACTTTACACTTCCTGACTGAAGATAATACCAAGTTCCATAATAATTTATCAGTCCTGTATAATTCGACACTATTCCGCCTAATACATAATACATATTTCCCTGATATGCTGCAAAACCTGTGTAACTAGTATCAACCTGATCATTTTTATAGTAATATTTCTTTCCATCAGAAGCCACTGAAATTCCATTTAGGATTCGTCTGTTGGCACACCTGCCTTCATTGATTCCATAATCCAGATAATGATCTACATACTTTGTATTATCATCACCAAATAATTCCTGCAGATCCGGATAATTCGCTTTATAGAGCGTAACATCAAATGACTCACTGGCACGTCTGCCTTCACCTATTCCATAATCCACAAAATGCTTCAATGCTGCCGCATAATCATTTCCAAATGCTGACTTTAAATCTGAGTAACGATTCAAATAGTATTTAGCATCAAATACTGGAGCATAGTCAACGCCTTTATAAATTGTTGACGTCTTATCACTGTCATCATTATCCTCTGCGAAATCACCTTTTGTTCCATCCCATCCGGCTTTTTTCCCAGTTAGGAAATAATGCTCATAATACGCGTCAATATCATTTCCATATGCTTTTTCAAGCTTTGGATAACGCTTTCGATAAGAATTCACATCAAAGCCATCAAAAAATCCCTGTTCTATCGTTACACCACAACCAACAAACAAACGGTACTGTGTCTGTGTGCCATCCTCAGCTGTAACGGTTATTGTGCTAACCTCAACCTTGTGAGACATGCTTCCAATATTGGAAAATTTCAGTGTAGCTGATGAAGATGCAGTTTTTACTCTGATATTCGCATAAACTGTCTTTTCTCCTACACTATAATAAAAATCTTTTTGTGTCTTATCAAATGCAGTGATTACTTCCTGGTCATTTACTGTCAATGACTTTAAGCAGCTATTTTGATTTTTTCGTTCCTGTGGTTTGGGTGAAGATACCGGACGCTCCTCATAAACAGGAATCAAAAAAACAAAACTATTTCCTAATTGACCACTATTGGTATAGGATCTTCTTACTTGATTTCCCTCTGAATACGGTGCCATGATATTGGTCATGTATTGATGCCAATATTTACCGTTATACTGACCGTCATAGTCAAATTTTTGGGCATATAGCGTATTCTGATTTTTGAGAATATACAGATTGGCAAACTTCAATGAACCGCCAATCAATGCCTTTGTTGGGGTATCCCAAGATCCACTTGATACTGTACCATCTGGAAGCATCATTGTCGAACCCGTCTTTGCCTCTTTTAATCCATTCTGCACGATTTGATCTCTACTTGAACCAGTTGCCTGTATATTGAAATAATTGTACAATCCTTCATATCCAGCATATTTTCCAGAAATCAAATCAGACGTACCTGCTCCCTGTTCTTGTCTAACACGACTTGCAAGTGCTACCGGATTAATATTATATTTTTCTCCAACCCAACAAAACAACCATGCATATGTATACTCTGCACCTGGAACTTTCGCATTCGACATAAATGTATTGGCAAGTGCAGCCTCAACTGCCCCTTGTGTCTGATACTTCTCATAGATAAGTGATTCAAACATAAAAATGTCATTTTCATTTAAAAAATTTCTCGGATCCATATAATAGCGCACAGTCTCTTCTGACGCACCAGCCCAACCTGGTTCCCATTGTTTCCACGTATTGGTCTGCCAATTGTAATCTCTGTCTAACATAGATCGGAAGCATTCATTATAATAAGTGCTTACAAGCGCTCTTGCAGGTGTCGTAACCTGTTGATTTACTGCATATGAAAAAGTATCGCCAACATAAACTGGCTTAAATACCCAATTAGGATGTGCTTGATGAAGTGCATTCAAGGCACTTTGGTAATCTGCTGGAAAGGCCTGTGTCTCATCTGCTTCCATCAGATCAGCATCATAGCTTACAGAAAGCACTTCAAATGGAATATAACCTTCATAGCAATATTCATTAATATCAAAAATAACATGCGCCCATCGCGGCTCTTCCTCCACACAAACTACAGATGTTATGTAAACATAAGAACCCGCTGGAAGTGTCACCAACTCTGACGAATCTTTTTTCCATCCAGAATATACTTTTGAATCTGTATTTAAGCTTGCATTAGCATAGAAGCTTTCTTCAACTCCTTCTAACTCTGCTTCTTCAGTTGTTTCCTCTTCTGTTGACTCTTCTTCTGTTGACTCTTCCTCTGTAAATTCTTCTGTAGAATACTCTGTTTCATTTTCCTGTGTTTCTTCTACACTGTCAGACTCTGACGAGGTCTGCACTGTCTCCTGCGTCTGAGGCTCACTTTGAATTTCCGTTTGTGTTGGCTGCTCTGTCTGAGCTTCACTTGTTTCTGCCTGTGATATAGATGACGATTCTTCCGATGGAATCACTTCACTTTCCTGCGCAGATGTTTCTGTCTGAGTTTCCTGCGACTGAGTCTTGACCGTTTCGGATTCTGTTTCAGACGTCAGCTCTTCAGGCTGCATTTGCGTTTCTTGCATCTGCTCTTGCAACTTCGTTTCAAATGCACTTTGACTGGACGTTTCCTGTGCTGCTGTCGGAATAACAGACCCTAACAGCATTCCAATAGAAAGCAGTCCTGCAATACCTTTTTTCAGCAATACTTGTTTTCTCAATCGCCTTACCTCCATTTTAGCTTACACAGAAACGACACTGCAGCAAACGCTGCAGCGCCTTTACATGTGATTACTTTAATGCTTCCTTATAAAACTCCTTGAACTCGCTGTAGCCTTCTGCTGTCAGCTGTTCCTTCTGGAACTTCTTATTCTTATTCATCCATGCAACAAGAATCTGCTGTCCTGCTGCACGTCCTGCCATTGCTTCCTGAAGAACAGTGCCAAGCACCTTGCTATCTACACCCTTTTCTACCAAATATGCAATCTTTTCCTTGCTGCCTGGAACAGTAAAGCCCTCATCTAAGAGAATTGTTACAATACGCTCAAATCCGATTGAGAAGCCACATGCTGGAGTTTCCATTCCTGTGAACTTGCCAACCATCTTATCATAACGTCCGCCTCCGGCAATTGAACCTGGGAAGCCCTCTACTCCGATCTCGAAAATAGTTCCAGTATAGTAAGACATACCACGAACTAATGTTGGATCAAACTGCAGCTTAAAGCTTGCCTGAGTTGTTGCCGTAACTGCCTCACAAATCTGCTTTAAGTTCTCTGCTGCGCCGCCCTCTAAGCAATCACCAAGTGTCTCTGCAAGATAAGCAACACCATCCTCTGCTTCATTCAAGCCTTTGAACAGACCCATATAGCGTTCGATTGATTCCTCTGCAAAACCATTTGATGCAAGCTCTTTTGCTACACCATCAAGACCGATCTTATCCATCTTATCCAAAATGATAAAGACTTCATCATACTGTGCTTCATCAAAGCCGCTGTACTTTGCCATGCCCTTTAAAATACGGCGGTCATTGATATGTACGGTAAATCCCTTAAAGCCAACCTTTCCAAGAAGTGTAGTTGTTGCCAAAATCAGCTCGATCTCTGCAAGATTTGTCGGATCTCCAAGAATATCAATATCACACTGATAGAACTGTCTGAAACGACCCTTCTGCGGACGGTCAGCTCTCCATACCGGTCCGATCTGCAATGCCTTAAACGGCTTTGGCAGATTTGCTGCATTATTGGAATAATATCTTGACAACGGAACAGTCAGGTCATAGCGAAGACCACTATCTACCAAATCTGCTTCTGTCTGTGCTGTTTCTAAGTTTAACTTCTCACCACGCTTTAAGATCTTAAAGATAAGCTTCTCATTCTCACCACCCTGCTTATTGCTTAAGTTTGCAATATTTTCAACACAAGGTGTTTCAATCGGTGTGAAACCAAATCCCTTATACGTTTCCTTAATCAGCCCAATCACATAATCACGGATCTGCATTTCTGCCGGCTGAATATCCTTCATGCCTGTAACAGGCTTCTTTACTAATGCCATAAAACACTCCTCTTTCCACTATCAGGGCTTTCCCTGTATGATACACTACGTTCAACATTATACGTTTTTGCAATAGGCTGTGTCAACTGTTTTTTAGTTTTCCCATCCCATGAGAATAAATTACAGCCAGTTTTCCAGAACATCATTAAGTTTATTCATATCCAGCGGTTTTGCGATATGTCCATTCATGCCTGTATTTTTTGCCAGCTGTACATCTTCCGCAAAAGCATTGGCGGTCATGGCAACAATAGGCAGTTTTCCCTGTTCACCCGGAAGGCTCCTGATTGCTGCTGTTGCCTCATAGCCATTCATGACAGGCATTTGAATATCCATAAAAATAAGATCATACGAACTTTTCGGAGAAGCTTCCACTTTCTCAACTGCAATTTTCCCATTTTCTGCTGTTTCCACTTCTGCACCTGTCATCTGCAAAATTTCAACAGCAATTTCTCTGTTTAATTCATTATCCTCGACCAACAGAATCCTTTTTCCCGTGTAGTCTGATTTTGACAGCTTCTCCAAATAATTTCTTGCTGTTTTTTCTTTTCTTTCTGAAGTAAACTGCCGCAGTGTAGCCGTCAGACGAGAACGAAACAGCGGTTTTGCAATAAAAGCATCTATGCCTGCAGCCTTTGCTTCTTCTTCGATCTCGCTAAATTCATAAGACGTCAGTACAATGATGGTGATCTCTTTACCTATCCGTTTTCTGATCTGTCTGGCAGTTTCTATGCCATCCATTTCCGGCATCTTCCAGTCTAAAATAACAGCAAAGTAATCATCTTTCAACTCATGACGTGCATAACAGCACTCAACGGCTTCCCTGCCAGAGAGAACCCATTCACCCATAATACCGATTTCCTTCAGTGTGGCAACTGTACTTTCACAGCATGTCCTATCATCATCCACAACCAGAACCGGCAAATTCATTAGATCTTTGTCCTGTTCTTTTTCTTTTTCCTGAAGCTCCAGATAAATTGTTACCGTAATTTTAGTTCCCTTGTGTAAGGTACTATCCACTTTAATAGTGCCATTCATCAGGTTCACAATATTTCTGCTGATTGCCATTCCCAGACCAGTTCCCTGAACCTTGGTTGTCCTGTGGTCATCTGCGCGGCTGAAAGGATCAAACATGATCTTCTGGAATTCCGGTGACATACCGATCCCATTATCCTCAATCGAAAATTCATAGCATCCAAGTTCCGAAAATCCATTTGGCTTTTCCTCTATAGAAAAGGTAATATTTCCACCATCCGGTGTATACTTGATCGCATTGCTCATCAGATTCACAAATACCTGCTGGATTCTCAGGCTGTCACCACAGACATCCTCATGTTCAATATGATTGATGTGTATATCAAAATTATGTTTATGTTCATCAAGCACCGGTTTCGTAAGCGTAATAAGATTATCCACAAGCTCCGACAGATTGAAATCTTCCTGAGCCAGCGTCATTTTTCCACTTTCAATACGTGCCATATCCAATACTCCATTGATCAGCCCCAACAGATGACGACTTGATTCTGTAATCTTGCCAAGACACTCAATAACTCTGTCATGACTCTCAATATTTGCTCCTGCGATTGCCGTCAGACCAACAATGGCATTCATCGGTGTCCGGATATCATGGGACATATTGGAAAGAAATTCTGTCTTCGCACGATTTGCATTTTCTGCCGACCGGTAAGCTTCTTTCAATGCCTGACGAGATTCGATCTCTGCTTTTTTCTCCTGTGTCACATCTATGGATGCCAGCAATACTCTTACGAGCTTTCCATTTTCCCATTTTAATGGAATATAAGAAGCTATTTTATAAGTCTTTTCATCCAGGCTGCAGTACTCAAACTTATAAATATCATTTTCACATTTCAGATTCTTCCGGATATTTTCCGGTGTTATCAGTATATCAATAGCTTCCAATGGTTCCAGTGTCTTATACTTTTCAAGAACCTGCCTCTGGAAATCATGATAAAATCCCAGAGGTTTATATATCATCTGTCCATTCAGATTGTAGAATTCATATCTGTCATTTTCCAGATCACAGACAACAAAGCGGTCAACCAGACGCACAATACTCTGAATCAGCTGCTCCATGGAAGCATTATCCGCTGCCATCTGCAGATGCCGTGCGCTCTCTACCTTTGCATCCGTGATATCACGCAGAAAGATCATGGCATATTCTGAATCCTCTATCTCGCCACGTATGATCACATTGCGAACCCATCGTTCTTCTCCATTCAGAGTGATTCGGCACTCCAAAGACAATTCAGTTTCCAGACCCTTCAGCTTTTCTGCAATATAACCACGGTCGTAAAAAGAGGATACCGCCTTCTTATCTGTCTCCACAACATAGGAATCCACAAAATGGCGAATCAATTCATCCCACGTATAACTCTGTTCAAAGACTGTCATCAGGGACGGTTCAACCTTAAAGGTATCAAAAGTATTCGCTTCCAGATTCACATAATACTCGCACAAATCTGCTTTCGTAAAAGCCCGGTGGAAAGCAGCAGATTTTTGTGCCTGCATGATTTCTTTTTTCTCCCCATCAATGTTAATAAAAATCCCGGCAATCCTGCTTGCAGAACCATCCAGACGGCGTATTACTTCTGCCGATGCCCGAAACCACTGGTACTGATTATTCTTCATTCTCAGACGATACTCTACCTGATATTTTATCTGGTTCGTCTTATCCGCAATTGCCGCCTGAAGCTGCGCCATTACTCTTTCTTTATCCTGTGGATGCAGAAGATCTGACCAGGATTCCAGTTTATTCGGAAAGTCCAGGGTGTCATGATAGCCAAGCATTTTTCTAAATTCATGACTCCAGTTTGCATTCACAATCTCGCTGTTTTCGTCACAGTCAAAATACCAGAAGCCGGAATAGATAGCCTCATTGAGCAGTGCCAGATTTACATGATCCCAGTTGACCTGTACGGACATAACCCAGATCTGTCTGCCTGCCTCATCTGTCGCATCCTCTTTACAAAGCCGTACATTATTCACTGTACCGTCTGCTGTAAGGATCTGTGCTTCCCCTGTTCCGTGAAGCTGCAAAAAACGGTCTCGCTCCAGTATATCTTCCTCGTCATAAAAGAAGTTTCTCAATGAGCCTTTTGTCTGTTCCATGAAAGTATCGTATGTATATCCTGTACTATGCAACAGCAGATTACTTACAGACAAAATAGACAGGTTTTGGTCATAAGATCCTGTCATTATACCTACCCCGCCATTATTTTCCAGTGTTTTCTGTACGGCCTGTGACATGTCCTGTGTCTGCCCCGTTACAGTCTCACCTAAGGAATATATTTTGTCTTCATAATTTTTCATTTTATAAAAATCCTCTCTCTGCTTTCCCCATTCTTCATCCTGCTTTTTTCTGTATACCGATACAGAGAACTTGTCCCTGCCAGTTCTCTTATATATTTTTGCATACAAAAAGGACACTTGCCAAAATCTGCCAGTGTCCCTACTATATTTCTCTAAAATCACACATCTATATAGTATAAAAGGTATAGGAATCTCTTCTGTTCAAACATCTTTTCCATATATTATGATGATATGGAAACAATGGCAACCGGCTGACATGGTCAAACTTTCTGACTTTAGTCCCTTCTGGCTTTGCGTCCCTGCTTTTCAGCAGGTTTGCTTTTGATTTTCCAAAATAAAATACCACGAAGTTATTTATATGTCAATACTGTTAAATAAAAAATCTGTATGTTTTTATCGAATTAAACTTTATTCTGTCTCTATGTTTTCCGCTGGAATCTTTTCTAACGTGAGAATAAGCTGTCCAGTTCCGTCTGGGTATTCACGAACTTCTGCACAATTCACTTCTGAAAACGCTTTGTCCTGATACGAAACTTCCTGTATAATTTCAAAATACCAAGCGGTATAATCTGGTATCTCCACTGACTGACCTTCTCCATACCAACCTTCGTTTTGAATTTCAGTTACAACGTCTGTTTCGCCTAATTCATACTTTCCTTCTAAGCACCATAGCCCGTCTTCTGAGAAATGAAGCGTTACTTCCATATCATTTCCATAAATATTATAAAGATCCTGCAATGTTAATGTACTTATATTCATTCCACTTAACTGCGGTGCCTCCATTCCCCACAGCAGACCCTCGATTGGAAATGCGCCTTTTCCAAGTTCTCCGTTGTTCTCACCAATCTGAACATAAGAAAGTTCTTCCTGAGAACCATATTGATATCCTGTATACTCACTATAACAATCTGAAGTAATCTCATGTGTAATTTCTGATATATGCAATACATGCATTGTCTCAAACATCATATCTCTCGACTCGTTTTCCGAATCAAACTTATAAGTTAATGTATTCCATTCTGATCCAAGTACAACGGTTTCATTCTCATCCTTTGCCAATACACTGTTTACGGTAAAAGCAACCGTTGCTTTTTCTACCTTAAATCCACAGCTTTCCATCCACTGGCTAAGTGCTGCTATTCGCTGCTGCTGTTCCTCTTTCATCCAACCATCCACTACTGTATTCCCGTAAAAATTTTCCGCTCTGTTCTGGAAATACTGATTTAAAACTGCCTCATCCTCTGCATCTAACTGAAGCTGAGCTTTTATCTGTGTGCTATTTTCATACGTATTAGAAGCGAATGCACTCATCTGAACAGCTAGCATACTGATAATCATAACTAATACTCCAAATAAACCTCTTTCTGAAATTTTTCTCATAGGCGCTCCTTTCTGGTCGTTAAAACCATGATATGTTCATTTCACCATCACTTTTCTTGATTTCATTATAATGTAGTCAATATATTTTGTCAATAGTTTTGTATTGTTCGTACATTTTTTTGTAAATTATCTTATTTTTCTAACAATTTTGTTGCTTTCTATTTTATTTGTTGCGCTTAACGCTGTACTGCTCATACTGTACCTCCTTAACCTTTTTAAAATTTTTAATAATAACAGAAATTAAAAAAGACGAATCCACTCATTGAATCAATGAATGAATTCGTCCTAACGTAGACTCGATCAATCAGACCTCTTTTCGTCCGCAAAAAGCCTCTTTTTACGCTCGATCATCTCGTCTGTTTTTTCCAGATAAGTCTTGATATCCTTGACATTTTCGCATCTTTCGATCCTGCCGTTTGGATATACCGCCTTTGTGATGGCCCCTGCACCAAGTGCTACGATTGTCTGCATTTCTTCCATGATTAAGATGTTGTAGATTCCCTCTTTTCCTGGCTTTGCATATCCGACATTTTCCATATTTCCTGTCATGTTTTTCTGGCGGTACAGATAATACGGCTTCATACCCATTTCCTCTGCGGCATCTTGTGTCAGCTCCATCGTACTTTCAGAATTAACACTCTTCATACCTGCGTATTCTTCCTTCTGAGTATTTAATCTTGCAGCACGCTTAATGGCCAGGGAGTGAACCGTCAAATTGTCTGGTCCTAGTTTTTTGATTTCTTCCAACGTATTCTCAACATCTTCTTTTGTCTCCTGCGGCAGTCCAACAATGATGTCCATGTTAATATTATCAAAGCCTTCTTCTCTTGCAAGCAAAAAGGCATCCTTTACCTGTAAAACTGTATGTCTTCGGCCAATCAGTTCTAGTGTCTCGTCTTTCATTGTCTGTGGGTTGATACTTATACGTGTGACAGGATGACACTTTATTGTCTTAAGTTTTTCACGTGTGATGCTGTCTGGACGTCCTGCCTCAACTGTCCACTCCTGAAGGAAAGACAAATTAAAGGAGTTCTCAATCTTTGATAGAAGGCGTTCTAACTGATCTGGCTCTAATGTGGTCGGCGTACCTCCACCGATATATATTGTGTTTAGCTTCTTATCTTTAAAAGCCTCTGCCACATATTCAATCTCTTTTTCAATTGAATCAAGATATGCATCTACACGATCACCAAATCGGCTCACTGGATATGATGTGAATGAGCAGTACGCACATGTTGTCGGACAAAATGCAATTCCGACATACAAACTATATCCATCCTTATAGTCCAGACAATCAAGCAACTTAATTTCTCTCTTTGCAATATCAAGACTAAGCATAGTCTTTTCCTCACCGCAAAGCATCTGATTTTTCATGTAGTCTATGCATTCCTCATCAGAAGCACCTTCCATCAGCATAGTTCTTGCAATCTTTGTCGGTCGGATACCTGTCAGTGTTCCCCATGGAAGCTCTTTTTTTGTAAGCTTAGAGAGTAGACAATACAGCATACATTTTGCCTTTGTTTTAGTGTCCTTTCGATCTGACAATTCACATTCACATGCATCATCAAGCAATGTGCCATCCTGCACAAGCTCCATTGTCATCTTCTTTTTAGTGTTATCCTCGTTTGCTAAACACTGTGTTTCTGCACAATCACTCATACACACACGAAGAAACAAATCACCCTCTGCACACGCATATTCCTTTGTTTCAATTCTTTTAATTGCCCGTCCCGGATAAAATGCCATGAACAGGCTTCGAATATCGTTATCTAATGCATCGCATTCCAAATAAAAATAAATCATATCGTTTCCTTTGCTTTCCTTTTACTTTTTATCGCATTCCTGCTGCCGGATTGTGTGTTTTTTCATAACCTATCGAGGTCGCCTGTCCATGACCCGGATATACATCTGTCTCATCTGGCAGTACAAATAGCTTTTTCCCAAGAGAACGAATCAGTGAAAACATACTTCCGCCAGGAAAATCTGTTCTTCCATAGCTCTCGAAAAACAACGTATCTCCCGCAAACAACACATGTTCCTTTTCTATATAATAGCACACACCACCTAGTGTATGACCTGGTGTTTCAATCACGGTAATCTTCATTCCTGCAATCTCAATTTTTTGATTGTCAACAACAAACTCATCTGCCTTCATAGTAAAGCCCTCAGCCCACATCGCAGAAAGATTTTTCTCGGCATCTGCTAAAAGCTCCTCTTCATGAATGCCGGCGTATACAGGAATCTGATAATATTCCTTCACTTTCTTTGCTGCCATGATGTGGTCAAAATGACCGTGTGTCAAAAGTACTGCCTCTGGCTTTATTTCATAACGGCTGCACACGCGAATGATTTTATCTGCCTGTTCACCTGGATCCACCAAAAAGCCGCGTTTGCTTTCTTCATCCCATGCCAAATAGCAATTTGTCCCCATTTGACCTACCATAATTGTCTCTATTCTCATGAAAATACCTGACCTTTTCTTCTTAATTTTATAATTGATGCCTACGAATTGCTCCGTTGCGATGCAATTCTCGCAATTCTAAAAACAGGCAGGGCCAATACCCTGCCTGCAATCTGTGCATAACATCATTGTTTTATCCATTAGAACGTTCAATATCAATTACGCTGTTAACTGCCATCAGGCGATTGATAAGCTGCTGCAGAGCATCTACACCACCAACTTCAAATGACATGTTGATAGTTGCCGTTCCCTGCTTACTTGTCTTAGAACTCATGGAAGCAATGTCAATCTCTCGCTCTGTAAAAATCTTAGAGATATCTGCAAAAATACCAATACGATTGTTACAGAAGATCTTGATCTCTGCCATAAACTTCTCATTAGAATGGAAGCTTTCCTGCTGCCACTCAACATCGACAAGACGTGACTTTTCAGACTCTGGAAGCGCTATGACATTTACACAGTCTGTACGGTGAATAGAAATACCGCGTCCTCTTGTAATAAAGCCAACAATCTCATCACCTGGAACTGGTGAACAGCATCTTGAAAAACGAACATTAACATCAACAACACCATTGACTAAAACGCCGTTTGTGCTGCGAATCTTGACTGGCTTATTCTTATTATTTTCAATTACAGACGCCAAAACCTGCTCATCTGTCGGTGCTTTCTTCTTAGATTCCTGATAAAGATCAATCAGCTTGTTTACAATCTGGCCTTCCTTAAGTCCGCCGTGTCCTACTGCTGCCAAAATAGAATCCCAATCACGGAAGCCATATTTTGTGATAACCTTCTTTGTAAACTCCGGTTTTGTAAGATCACTGATCTCAAACCCCTTGCCCTTGGCACAGCTGGCAACAAGCTCTTTTCCTCTGGTGATATTTCCAGCTCGTCCTTCCTGCTTGAACCACTGATTAATCTTATTTTTAGCCTGTGTACTCTTTGCGATATTTAACCAGTCACGGCTAGGTCCTTTGACATTCTGAGAAGTGAAAATCTCTATTCGATCACCATTTTGAATCTTATAATCAAGAGGAACCATCTTGCCATTAACTGCCGCCTGCTTCATGCGGTTTCCTACTGCTGAGTGAATGCTGTAAGCAAAGTCAATCGGTGTAGATCCAGCCGGAAGATTCTTTACATCACCCTGCGGTGTAAAGCAGTATACATTATCCGAGAATAAATCAAGATCATTTTTTACCATGCTGATAAATTCTTTATTATCGGAAACATCCTTCTGCCATTCAAGAATCTGACGAAGCCAAGAAAGCTTTGCCTCTTCATCACGCACTGTAGTGTCTCCCGAACCGCGCTCCTTGTATTTCCAGTGTGCTGCGATACCATATTCAGCAGTGCGATGCATCTCAAAGGTACGAATCTGAATCTCAAACGGCTGACCATTCTTTGCAATCAGAGTCGTATGAAGTGACTGATACATATTTGGCTTTGGCATTGCAATGTAATCCTTAAAACGAACCGTAATAGGATGATACATTTCATGAATAACACCAAGTGCGGCATAACAGTCCTTTACTGTATCAACAATAATACGAACTGCAAAAATATCATAGATCTGATCAAGTGTTTTATCCTGATTTACCATTTTTTTATAGATGCTAAACAGATGTTTAACACGACCTGAAATCTCAGCCTTAATTTCAGCCTCCTCAAGCTTGACCGCAACCTCAGATTTGATTTCATCTATAAAACGCTCGCGCGCATCCTGCGTGCTGTAAATCTTTTCTGTCAGTTCCTTATAGACATCAGGGTGCAGATACATAAGAGACAAATCGTCAAGCTCTGTCTTGATTTTAGAAATACCAAGACGTGATGCAAGCGGCGAATAGATCTCAAGTGTTTCTCTTGCCTTTTGTTTCTGCGTCTCTGGCTTCCAGAACTGACCTGTACGCATATTGTGCAGACGGTCTGCAAGCTTTACCATGATAACACGGATATCCTTTGCCATAGCAAGAAACATCTTTCTAAGATTTTCTGCCTGGATCTCAATCTTATCCATATCCCAGTTGATCTGCGTCAGCTTTGTTACGCCATCTACCAAAAATGCGATTTCTTCTCCGAAAAGCCCGATCAATTCTTTTAGAGTCATCGGGGTGTCCTCTAAGACATCATGAAGAAGTCCTGCCGCAATACTTTCCTTATCAAGTTCTAGCTCTGCTAATATAATTGCTACGCAAAGTGGATGGATGATATACGGCTCTCCGGAGCGTCTGCGCTGATCTCCGTGCGAATTTAGTGCAACCTCATAAGCCTTGCGGATCAGTGACAGATCATCCGATGGATGATACTTTCTGACACTATCCTCCAATTCTTTATATAATTCATCCGGCGATGTAAAATTAGCCGGTGCCTTAACCGAAGGTTTTGGCGGGATTAATCCTTCTTCTTCTGGATTCATATCAGACACCTCTTTTCCTCATTTCAACTCAACATATTTATTCGTTGAAAATTATAAGCTTGCGTACTTTTCTTCCATAAACTGTCTTGCCTGCTGTGCATTGGATGGATTTGTATCCTCTAACAGCACGTGAATATGCGGCTTATGCTCCTTGATATAGCGAAGCAAAAATTCATAGTCCATCTGACCTGTTCCGCATGCGCAGCTTAACAGCTTGCCATTTTCGATCTTGAAATCCTTTGCATGGATCGTTGCAATATCTGGTCCAAGAATCTCAACAAACTCTTTAAAAATTGCCGGATACTCCTGATAATTGGACTCATCAAGCAAATTCACTGGATCAAAGATGATCTGAAGATTCGGAGAATCAATCGCATCAAGAACCTTTCTTGCACGCTTTGCATTGTTTACAATATGTCGGCATACTGGCTCAATTGCAACAATTACACCAAGCTTTTCTGCATATTCCACAACAGGACGCAAATTCTTAATAAAAATCTCAAGTGCTTCCTCAGTAAATGAAAATGGCTCTGTGCGATACTCGGTATTACATGCACCTGTCTCTGTTCCAACTACACCTGCTCCAAGAAGACTCGCAAATACAATATGTCTCTTGTAAGTGTCGATAGTATCCTTTAATGCAGCCTCATCAGGAGTTGCCAGATTCTGGTAGCAGCCAAGAACTGCAACATCTACTTTGTTCTCTGCAAAGACTTCCTTCATGTACAATGCCATACCAGGAGTTAAAACCTCCTTTTTTGTTGGAAACTCATGAACTGCCTTCGGTACTGCTAACTGACAGCAATGCATTCCCTCATTGTGTATTTCCTTTACAAGCCCTTCAAAGGTATCTGCCTTTACATCATGGGCACGAATTCCGATTCTCATACAATTCTCCCTTCGCGTTTCGCTACTTTTTTGATACTAGGGTTAAAAGCTGCAAAACCTTATCGTGCAAGCACGAGCAGGTTTTGTAGCTTTTAACCCTAGTATTATGTGATTTCTTAATTATACTCAATTTAACGAAACTCTGCAATAGTTTTGTATCACGATTTGAAGGCTTCTTTTCCCTTGAAATTCGTTAATTTGTGGATAATACGTCACACCAATATCAATTGTATTGCGCATTCCCCTAAGAGCCGCCGCTACATTGTCACGCCCATATTCATCTTCAAGAAAATCAAAGAACACATCTGTGTCCCCAAAATAAAGCGCATCCATAATAATGCCTTCTGGTCCCATAACAGACATTTTTACAACATTTCTATTCTTTCCGATACGTGAGAGACGAAGCACAGACAAATGCTGCTGGGCAAACAATGGCTTTTCATTGGCTCGTCCAAATGGCTCTAGCTTTTCAAGATCAGCAATGACTTCTTCACTGATATAACCAAGCGGCATCGCAGCATCAATCATGACAAGCGGCATAAGCTGCGTTTGTGTAAGCGTACATCTCGCATTTAAACCGTCTCGCAAAATCTCTAAATTTTTCTTTTCCATTGTAAGACCAGCTGCCATCTTATGACCGCCAAAGCGAAGAAATAAGTTCCTAAATGCACTTAGTTCTGTAAACATATCATAATCATCAATACTTCTGCCAGAAGCCTTAATCTGCCCTTCTTCTGATGCATCAGTAAAGACAAGCACAGGACGATAGTAACGTTCACGAAGACGTCCTGCAATTATGCCGGCTACACTCTCATGACAATCTTTTATGTAAACAAGATATACATGCTCATCCTTCCACGTTGCATGCTCAATAAGCTCTACTGCGCGCTCTGTTCCGACTCGCGTTAATTCCTTTCGCTCCTCATTCATTGCCCACAGCTCACCAGCTAAGGCAAGTGCCTGATCATATTCCTTTGATTCAAGAAGCGCCAATGCATGAACAATCGTATCTAGTCGTCCTGCTGCATTAAAACATGGTCCTAAGATAAATCCAATATGATAGGCACGCACCTGCTCTGGTGATATGCCACACACCTCCATCAATGCACGAAGACCTATATGGTTTGTATGATTAAGATATGAAAGACCTTTTCTGACTAGAATACGGTTTTCCCCGACAAGCTCCATAACATCAGCCACAGTAGCAATCGCCGTATATTGTAAAAAAATCTCCTGACGGCTCATTGTGCGCTTCATTCTGCGAAACAGCAGTGTCATAAGCTGGTAGGCTACACCTGTTCCACAAAGACTTTTAAACGGATATGCACAGTCTTCCTGCTTTGGATCAACAATGGCATCAGCCTTCGGCAAAAGATATATCTTTTTTCCATCATGCTCCTCAAATGGAACCTCATGATGATCTGTCACAATAACTGTCATGCCAAGTTTTTTTGCTTCATCAATTGCCTCAAATGCTGCAATTCCATTATCGCATGTTAAAAGTACACTTGCTCCATTTGCATTTGCTTCCTCAACGATACGACTATTTACACCATAACCTTCCATTACTCGGTTTGGCGTAAAGATTGCTGCGCGACCGCCAAGTTCTATAATAGCTTCTTTTAACAAAAGACCGGAGAAAATTCCATCATTATCAAAATCACTTGAGATTGCAATCAGTTCGTTGTTCGCAATCGCAGCCTCAAGCAAAGACGCGGCCTTATCTGCATCCTTCATAAGCGCAGGGTCACTTAGATAATCTAAATCTCCCTTTAAATAGCTTTCAATCTCCTCTTTTGTCTCAACACCTCGGTTTCTCATAATCCTTGCCGTTACCTGATTGATGCCGTATGCTTTGCTGATGGCTGCAAAATCTGCCTTTTTTGCGTACAGACGCCAGCGTTCCTTCTTCATAAATTTATTCCTTTCACTAATTCATTTTTCATAATGCGTTTTTACTGACTACGCTTTATGACCACCAATCTGCTCATTTCTCTCCTTTGCAGTTGCGCCGTCAAGCAGATTCATTCCTTTTAAAATCGCATTTTTTCCAAATTTCTTTTTAATCTGCAGCATTGCCTGCTGCATTTTCTTTTCCTTATCTAGCGCGGCTTTTTCTTCCTGTTCTTTTTTTTCTAATGCTTCATAATCTGTAAATAAATCAAGCTGCTGAGGCTTTTTTCTAGTCGGCTCTGAACCCTCTGGCACTACATGATTTGCTGTCAGACTAAGACGTCTCACAAGAAGATTTTTATCAATAATTGTATCGTAAAGCTTCAATACTGTCTCGGTTGCTAACTTTGCTGACGATGTAAATCGTCCGATATTGGCACTGCCATGTGCGCTTTTTGGAATCTGTCTTCCATACCTATCTGTAACAATATCACCATGATACTGCTCACGGCGTTTTGGATCTGTTAGATTTTCAATATCATAGCCAATCGTTAAAACCATCTGATCAGTAACAAGACCTTTATCTACAAGCTGCAGCAAAAGCTGATCAGTCATTTCTTTTACAATCAAACGCGTTTTCTCTGCAGTATATGGGCAATGAAGCACCTGACCGTTCTCTATGCTGCTTGACTGCGGACGATATGCCTTAATATGAGCAATCGTGCATGGCTCCCAGCCCCATGCATGATCAATTATAAGCTCTGCATTAACGCCAAAAAGTCGGTACAGCAATTCTTCATTATGGAACTGATTAATCTTACCAACAGAACACCTTGCCACATCTCCCATTGTAAACATTCCATTTTGTTCAAGCTTTTTTGCTGTCTGAGGTCCTATCCGCCAAAAATCAGTAAGAGGGCGATGATCCCACAGCTTTTGTCTATAACTTTTTTCTGTAAGCATAGCAATTCTCACGCCATCACTATCTGCCGTAATGTGCTTTGCCTCGATATCCATTGCAATTTTAGCCAGATAAAGATTTGTTCCGATCCCTGCAGTTGCTGTAATTTTTGTTGTCTTTAATACATCTTTTATCATTTGGCCTGCAAACTCATAAGCATTAAGCCCTGTCAAAATCAGATACTGCGTGATATCGACAAATACCTCATCAATTGAGTACGCATGTATATCCTCAGGTGCCACATATTTTAAATAAATATTATAAATTTTTGTGCTGTACTCCATATATTTTGCCATACGCGGCGGTGCAATAATATAGTCAATCTGATACTCAGGGTGCAAATCAAGCTCTTTTGCATTGCTTGAAGATCCTTCAAATAATCTTTTTGGTGCTTGGAAACGTCTTCTAGCATTTGCCTGTTTTAACATCTGCACAACCTCAAAAAGCCTTGCTCGTCCTCCTATGCCGTACTTTTTCAACGACGGAGATACTGCAAGGCAAATGGTTTTTTCAGTAAGTGCAGCATCCGCCACAACAAGATTTGTGCAAAGTGGGTCAAGACCACGCTCAACGCATTCAACCGATGCGAAGAATGATTTTAAGTCAATGCAAAGATATGTTTTATTTTCAGCCATTTTAGTCATTATACTGCTCCATTTCAATATACGCTTCTGTTTGCTGTATTGATTTTTTCACCGTTTCTGTTACTGCTTCATCATACCCTCTAAGTGCAGCATATGCGCCAAACTGTGCAGCACGATCCGACAGCGCCATCTGTGGGTGACGCTTCGAGACATGGTGTGGAAGATCTATGATATCAGCATATTGGCTGGCATATCTGCTGGCTCGTTGATCCACTTGATTTTTTTCTACTTGATTCATTTGATCGTTACTTGAAATCAATAGCTTTGCCTCCAGTCTTTGCATTGATGTCCAAAGTATAGCACTCTTTCTCGTGTCCGTCAAAGAATTGTTTGCCATTTTTAATGGTACAAGACCTTGATCTTATCTATTCTCCTCTATTTATTGGTTATTTTCATCATTGCTTGCATCTTCGCAAAATTTCCATTTTGTTCTAGCAATCTCTGATAGGTACCACTCTCTGCAATTCCACCATTTTCTATGTAATAAATTGCAGAAAATCCATCCATATACGAATCAAATATATCATGTGTAATCATAATTACGGTACATGACAGCGACAATATAAGCTTTACCATCTCATCGGTTGTCTCAATATCAAGAGAGGATGTCATCTCATCAATCAGAAGCGTATCACAATCACGAATAAGCGCCCGCGCAACTGCTATTCGTTTCTTTTGTCCTCCAGAAATATTTCCACCGCCCTCTGCCAACTCTGTGTTAATTCCATCTGGCAAAGAACTTACAAGTTCGGTCAACCCAACCTTTTCGATTGCAGACCATACTTCCTCATCCGAACAGTTTCTGCCAAGACAGATATTATTTCGCACGGTATCCGCAAAAATAAATGGCTCCTGTGGTATATACCCAACACTTGAGTAAAATGTTGCGTCACTTAATGTTTTTAGATCTTCGTTGTTTATCGAAATCCTACCTCGGTAATTTAAATAAAAACGTCCGATCAGCTTCATAATTGTGCTCTTACCACTTCCACTGGCACCAACAATCGCAACTTTCTCGCCTTTTTTAATGGTTAAATTTACGTCTTTTAAAACATCAGACTCCCCGTAGCCAAAAGAAAGCTTCTTTATATCTATCGAAGTTATTTCGATATTTTTCTTTTCCATCTGATTTGAAGTTTTCTGGGCAAGCAACTCATCAATACGATCTTTTAAGGCTCTTGCAGACTTAACAGACTGATAGGAATTTGCGGTTTGCCGAAATGGAGAAATAATAAAATTTAAAAGACCATTTGCTGTGATCAGATAGCTTACCGTCAATTTTCCCTGAACAACAAGCATTGCACCTGCAACCATAATTACAAAACCTGGTATCCATGTAATCAGTGACGTAATAATTGTCGCTACCGTTTCCGTTTGCTTCATGTCAAAATCTTTTTGCATATTGTCATCGGAAACCCTCTGCATCTTTTGAAATAAAAAGCTATGCTTTCCACATGTGAGCAAAGTCTCTGTACCATGCAGCATTTCATTGATTTTTGAGCAAACCGTATTGTATGACTTTGCATACTCACTTTTTGTTTTTCTAAGCTTATCTGCAAATAACCTTGGACCAATAAAAGGAAAGCAAACCATAACCAAAGACACGATCAATAATGCCGGTGAAATCACAGCCATATATACGACTGCTACAAGTCCCATGCTTCCCCACATTGCCATATTAAAAAGGCCAAAATAATAATCATCACATACAATCTTTAAGTCATTTGTATATGCAGACTGCCAGTCTTCCATCGGCAGCACATGAATCTGGCTTAACGACATATTCTTTAAATTCTCGCACAAAACACCACGTATTTCGGATACAGAACGTGTTGCCATCCGATTAAACGTGTTTCTGACAATATACTCGCAGATATGACTCATGGCAACTACCGCCGCACCAATCAAAACGGAGACAAAGATTGCTTTAATGGAAGGAGAATCAATCAACCACTGCGCGACAAAAGATTTTAATGGTGCAAATATCGCCAATAAAATCATCGAAAAGGCAGTTATAATATTTTGCTTTTCGTTGTTCATTAGAATCTTGTCGATTTGAGAGATTTTATTTTTCGTGTTCTTTTTCATGTGCTTCCTTGTCTCCTTCTCCTTACACCTCAACATGTCATCTCACATGTCTTTTATTTTAAAATTATTATATTGTTGCCAGTAAGTTTTGTCAATAACTTCGTATCTTTTGTACATTTTCTATGCATCTATTTCGTAACTTAAAAATCGAAAAAATACACCCGTAACTTTTCCATTTTTTAATATTGCTTTTGACATACGCCTATTTTTGCGTTAAAATACAGATACCATTATTTATCAAGCATTCTTGAATTCTTGATTTTAGGATTTTTATTTGTCTTAAGGAGGTCTTTTATGCCAATTAAAATGCCACAAAAGGAATTAGACGTTTTGTCGTTGCTGCTTCGTTCCGAACAGCCAATGACAATTTCAGATATTGTTGCTATGAATCCAGACTACACGATCAACATGATCAAGCCAATTATTCGCAAGCTATCGAAACTTGAAATGGTCGAGGTCGCCGGAATCGTCTATCGGGGAACCTCTATCGCCAGAACCTTCAAACCAACCAAAACAGCTCATCTTGTTCTTCAAGATATTTTCCAACAGGAGTACCAGTCTTTCCGTGAGCTTTTTACGGATAACTCACTCTTGATATCTTTGGTAAAATCTGAATTTACAAAAAATCCAGAGAAGGAAGAAATTGATCGACTGGAAAGTATATTGGAAAACTTTAAGAAGAAGACTTCTGGGGGGGTATAAAATCTGGTCCATAGATGCGTTACTACAGAAATCGCAGATGCATTTTGCATTTAAAGTTCTGTAAAAAATATCAGGTCAAAATGAATCGGTCTGTTATTTTTTTCTATATTTTCAATTTTTATAAAGCTTATTATCTGCTTCCATTCGATATAAATATACATCTTCCAGTGTTGGGACAACCACCTTTTGCGTACCCCATCCAAATTGAAGCTGTTGTTCCTTCATCTGCTCACTTTCTGCGATTACGCGCACCAGAAGACCTTCCTTTGCGATATTCACATTGCTGACAAGAAGCACCTGTTCCAGCTGACTTAATTGATCCGACCGAATAATTACTTCCCAAACAAGCCCATCCATTTGTTCCACCAACTTTTCCGGTGTCTCTTTCTCCAACAATTTTCCGCCTCGCAGAAACAAGATTTCCTTTGCGATACATTCCACATCGCTGACTACATGCGTTGCGATCAGCACTATCTTATTCTCGGAAATGCTGCTGATATAGTTACGAATACGGATACGCTCTTTCGGGTCTAGACCTGCCGTTGGCTCATCCAGTATCAAAATCTGCGGTTCGTTTAGTAATGCCTGCGCAAGCAACACACGCTGCTTCATACCGCCAGAAAATCCGCCCAGTTTTCGATTTCTTGCCTTAGTCAGATTTACAACTTCAAGCAATTCCTCAATTCGTTTCCTTGACTCCTTTGCCTTCAGTCCTTTTAATGATGCAAAATAGCGCAAAAATTCTAGCGCAGAAAAACGATCATATAGACCCTGCTGTTGTGGCATGTAACCAAGCACATCACGGTAAGAAGCGCCCATTTTGGTCGCGCTAATACCGTTTACCAATATTTCACCCTCATCCGGCTATAAATTTTGCGTAATCAGGTTCATTAAGGTCGATTTTCCAGCCCCATTTGGTCCAAGTAAACCATAAACGCCCGGCTCAAGCGCTGCCGAAAAATGATCGAGCGCTATTTTTCCTTTTTCATAGCTTTTTGTCAGATTTTTTAATTCCAGTTTCATCATCTTGCTCTCCTTTTTCTCTGATATGCGCGCCACGCGCCTGCTGTAAAAACAGATGCCACTGCTACAAGCAAAATTAGATATCCAATCTGTTCCCCAAAGCCTTGTTTCAATGTCTGCGTTCCAAACAGAAATACCTTTGCAAGCCAAAGATCAAATATGTTTGACAACCCTGCTCCACTAATTACTACTGGAAGAACAAACAGTACAGCTCCCACTAACACCGCATACAGCCGGTTCTTCATCCGCACAGAAATCGACAAAAAACTAACCGCTGCACAGACCACACCCATCATCTGCATCACCGACGTCCACACCAAATATCCACGCACGGACAACTGTACATCTATTACTTGCGCCTGACGAATGCTTTGTAGCGGAACCTTCCATAAAGAAAAGTCATACATCTTTGATGCGGAAAACAAATGAATCACAGTAAATCCACCTGACACGATACATGCAATCACGACGCCCAACACATATTTTGCTACAAACAGCGGACGCCGTCCATTTTTCGTACAGAGAAGCATATTTTGCATCTCATTTTTGCGCTCTCCCGGGAAAATACCACTCAGTAATACGATTACTGCAAAAAGCAATACAGCGCCTCGATACTGATCCATACTGGCATTTTCAAACAGGTAACGCCCAATACTGTCATCCGTGAAAAACAGCTGAAGATCATGTGCTTCGCTCCAATTTACCAATGTATCTGCCTGTTCAATTGCACGCGTCAGTCCTGCTTCATTTTGCAGCATATGATCAATCATCGCACTAATTGACGCATACTGCTCGTTTGAAACTTCCTTTTTCTTCCATTTTTCAGTTAATTCGGCCTGACGCTGCCTTAGCTTATCAAATTGCTCCTTTTCCTGCTGCAATGCTTCTATCAGCGTCTGGTCTGCAATCCCCTCATATTTTTTCGCATATTCATGGTAAATTTTCTCGGTCTGCCCTACTGTCACTGGTGTTGTTCGCATACCGTATACCAAAAGGATTGCCACTATTATCATCATCCACACTATGCCATTTTTTATCAGCTGTTTTCGCCATTCCTGACCGACTACACTGGATGGATACCAGAGTCGTTCCCTTGCGGCTTCAATCCACTTTTGAATTTGCCCTGATGCGACTCTTAGCTTTCCCGGAATCCGTCTTCCTAGAAGACCACTGTCTGCTACACAGCCAATTACCACTACAAGCTGAAAGCAGCTATTCGCTGTCAACGCATTCACCGGTTTTCCGAACAAATTTATATTCCAATAACTTTCATATAATTGCGAACTCAAAAACCAGGCAACTGGATTTAAAAAATGAATCCACGAGTTTGCTGCGATCTCCGATACCTTCCAATAGCCCACAGCGCACAGCACCGCGCAAATACCGACTACCGCCAACACCGTCATTGTCGAATAAACCGATAAGAATAAGCATAGCATGAATGCCGTCAAGACAAGCACTGCAATTAAATGTCTCAGATAATAGTCGAGCAGATAGCCGCCCACTGTCAGTTGTCTTGCACTTTCATTTAATAAATTGACAGACTGCATCGGACGATTTAAATTTCCCATTCCATACAGCTTCCACGCGATTGCAACTTGACTCCCATACATAACAATTCCAAAAAGTAAAACCGCTGTCAGCGCTGTTGCAAATTTGGCAACAATCAGATAGCCATGTCCACGTCTACAGCTTCTAAGCAACCCAAACATATCATATGTGCGATCCTGAGATACCAAGACAATACAAATACCGAGTGCCAGTAAAATAAGAATTACTGATGAGATTTGTTCCTCCATCAGTGCTTCCACGCCCCAGTTCATACCAATTTCAAGTTTCGTTCCCTGTAGCTTTGCAAAATCTTCTACCGTCTTTTTGCCCTGTGCTTCCGCATACGGACGTCCTTCATAAAACGAACTGTCCTTCATCTGTTTATACTGTGCCTGAATGGATTCCAAATACGCCTGATACCCGCTGACATTTTGATATTGTTCAAGAAGTTCTGATATTACCTGTATTTTTGTCGTAAGCGCCAGTGGATTCTCCTCATATCCAGCCTGTCGATATTCGTCCAAGATATTTGGATTCTCCTCCACAAGCCCTTGCAGAAACCCCTCATCCACTTCCCCATTCAACGCAATCTGCACAAACTGAAAATTAGAAAGCATATTTAGCTGATCAGTCAAACATTCCTGTGCCTGCTCATTTGTCATATTCGCGGTTTCTTTCTGATACTTTGCAAAAAGAGGAACCGCTGCCACACAATCTTTCTTCTCTGTATACTGAGTATTAAGAAATAGACCAACATCTACAAAAATAAGCAATATCGCAATTCCGATCAACCATCTTTGACGCAGAAGCTTTTTCCATTCCGCTCTTATCATTTTTCTCCATCACCTCTCTGCCCTTGTAATCCATAATCAAACACCTACCAATCAGCGTTCAAAAGAATTTCCATTCATTCCCTTAGTCAACTGAATTAGCGTAGCTTCCTGTGTTGCAATTTTATCGCGTTCAATCACACCTATTACGTCCTGTGAAACATTATCTTGTACCTGCTCCCAGTATACAAAAGCATACTTTTCATCTGCACTTACGATATCCACATCATCATACGGATACAAATCAATTTTCTGCACAAACGTTCCATTGTGATCATAAATTTCAAACCAATTTTCATTCTCATTATTACGATCTGGCCATGTATAACCATACAAATTATCCCATTTATACGCTTTTCTGGGAAACTCTCCTACAAATTGAGCTTCATCCTCCAGATCAAAACCTTTTTTCCATACTTTACGAATCTCTGCCTTTGAATCATAGTAAGTCAAATAAATTTCATCCTGATAAATATTCTGAATGCTTAATAAAACATCTTCCTTCTTATATTCATCAGGATTCGTTATCCATTCCTCTGCTTGTGGCTGATACAAATATAAATTTGTTCGCATAGGCAATTTCTCAAAGTCAATGTTGTCCTCATTTGTCCAGTCAATAATTTCTTCACATCCATTCTCACTTACATATAACCAATCTCCGATTCCCTGCAACGTATCTATATATCCACTATACAAATCACTTTGCCAAATCTGTTTGTTATCCTTTCCGTCTAATGACATCTGCCATATCGAAAACTGATAATTTCCATCTTCCTGTGCATCTTCCATGGTATAGTAAATCTTGTCTTGAAATATCGTATAGTTTACCGAACCTGCCTCTGGAATTTCTGCTATAATCTCCTTACCTGACCCATCCTTTTCCACTCTCCATATTGGCATCATCTTTTCCCCGGTCCTTGAATCCTCTCTTGGCCATGTAGAAAGCACATAGAATCCATCATCTACTTCGTACATTTTTCGAGATGCATCTCGAATCATCGCAACGCAATCCTCTGTTGTATGACTGCAATTAGGACGACTACACAATGGCACAGCCTGTTTTGTAACATCACCATTCCAAAAATATAAATGACCACCACATAAGAAATAATATCCATTATCAGCTGGAAGCACATAGTTAAGCCCTCCATTTTCTGCATTAAAACTTTCTTTTCCAAATGCAATCTGTGTCATTGTCATGCCCATTCCCACTATTGCTGCGACGGCAAACATTCTTCTCTTAAATTTTGTTTTTTCCATAAACTCTCCTTTTTTTGATTCTCAATTAACCACTAGTTTTATCACTGCCGGTATCGCTGCAATGATGATTACCTTAAAAAATACTTTTTGTTCCCAGATTATTTGCAAATTTCTCTTATTCAAAGTATAATATTGCCTGTATGTTTTGTCAATAACTTTGCGTTGTTTGTTTAATTCTATTCGGTAGCACAGTGATTTTTCAGTAGCTTTGCCTTCCTTCTGTATTACTTTTGACAGATAGCCAACTTTGCGATAAAATACAAATATTGACTTGTACATTGGGAGGATTTTTCAATGAGATTGGAGTTTGAGTCTTTCATTACCACCCTTCTGGCATCTTTTTTACTTTTTCTAATTGCCTGTTTTTTGTTCGTTCGTTCAAAACGAATTCTTACGATTGGTTACCATACTCTGACTGTCGTTTGTGTGCTTTCCGTTTTACGATTGCTTTTTCCGTTTGAATTTTCTTTTGGCAGTAACCTACACTTAAATAAAATGGCTACTCATATTGTTGTTATTTTTAGAAGAAAACATATGCTTCTTTCAACTATTACGTTTTCATTATTTGATATTGGAATCCTTGTTTGGATGTTGGGCATCATAATTGGTTTGTATAAATATATTAAAACTTATAAAAGAGATCATTTTTTAATTCATAGCTTAGGGGTGAACGTCTCTAATAATGATCGGTATTCCAAGCTTTTAACTTGTGCTTGTCAGTATTATCATTTAAACCGAAGTTTTGATATTTATGAAATTGATGAACTCTCTAGCCCTATGATTTTTTCTATACGCAAACCAACGATTTTGTTGCCAGCCCAAAATCAATATACTGACCAAGAACTTATTTTCATTTTTCGACACGAGGTAGGCCATTTCTATTATCATCATCTGCTGTACCATTTTGGGGGCGAACTATTTTCAATCGTATATTGGTGGAACCCGCTCAACAAATATATTAAAAAGCAAATTGACACGTTATTGGAAATGAGTATTGATCATAGTTTTTCTTCATCCGCAGATGAAACAATCGCTTACCTCAATTGTTTATTGAAAGTGAAAAAGCAGTCTGCACAGCAACAACTATTCCCAAAGCTGAATTCTTCACTTTCCATGAACAATCTTCAGGAGAGTATGTTGGAAAAGCGATTTCAGCTTTTAACGCACTCACAGAAGCGCCAGCATTTTCTTTCTGTTTTTGTGGTTGTCATTAGTGTCAGCATTTATCTTTTTTCTTATTATTTCACTTTACGAGGCGTTTCCACCCCATCTGAAGCAAAAAATAATGAGATTTTTACCTTAACTAATGAAAATTCTTATGGAATCTCAAATGGCGATGGGACATATGACCTTTATCTTTATGGAGAATATATCGAGACTGTTGATTCTCTCATGGGGTATGATTACGTTCCTATTTATAACAGTTTAGAGGACGTTCCGCAAAATTAACCAATATATTGCCAATATTTCGTTTTCATCTCAAACGCATAACAGACCGGAATCAACCGACCTGTTATGCGTTTGAGATTACTTTCTTTTCTTATTTACGTCCAAATACAAAATCCTATCATCTGCCTGTCCGAATCTCCGCATCCCAGAAATAAAAGACGATTTTCATATCTATAAGCAAGACAATCACCGCTTCCATATAATAACGCGCTGTTCCTCCATTTGCAAAAATAAGCTCTGGAAGAAACAGCCCCAGCCATGTCCATGTTGACAGATCAATCCCCAGCCAATATAAAAAGCATGGCATCAGAAAGAACAAAAAACAAAGAATTGCTGCCGATGCAGGATTTAAACGATAGGCAAGCAGCGAAACGACGATGCAAACACTGATAACCGTAAAATACTGCAATATAGTTTTTATTAAAAAGGCATGACGAATTGAAATCGAAAGTTCAAACTTTTCATAACCGATAACGGTATTTAAGGATAGTTCCATTGGAATGCGCTCGATATTTTTCAATAATACAGAATCATACGGTACATACAAAATTGCAATGATCACGGATTCCAGCACTATCATCTGCATCAGCTTACACATAGCAACCGGGCGTTTTCCAAACTTTGTACTCTGCAAAAGGAGACTGCTTTCGGATTGTCGTTCAATGCCAAATAACGCAGTCGCACCCAGAAGAAAAACAGCTGCAAAAATCATTGCAAAAATTGCCTGTTTCTTATTATCCTGAAACAAATAGACTAACTGATCAACATCTACGAATCCAGCCTTTTCTCCCGTCGAAAGATGCTTTTCAATCACCGCAGCCTGTTCCATTACACGCTGAAAGCCTTTTTGTCTGGTATCGCTCAAAAGCTGACGATACATCTGCCATTTTTCGTATTCGTCTTCTGAGAGTTCTCCCTGTTCGTATTGCTGTCTCTTTTGAATGGCTTCTTCATCTTCCATATTTAAGAGCTGCTGTTCCTGTTGCAGATAGTCTCTACTCTCCTGCGTGTACGCTCCGCTTAACTTCTCAATATAATATTGATATACTTGTTGATCTGTATTTCCTTTGTGTGACTCAATATCCGGCAACAGGCGAATACTGAAAAATAAAAGTAAGACAATTACAACTGCCATTGCACCCAATTTGTATAGTTTATAGCCTTCGTGCCAAAACAGCCCCCTATGCTGCGCACAAAGCTTTGCCATGCCATTTGCCACAACTTGAAAACAACGAGGTAACTTTCCTGATTCTCTCGTCTCTTTGCTGAAACTGATGCAGGACACCACTGGCAATAAAATGATACCACACAGCACAAGCAACAGCTTTCCTGTTACCACATAAAATGGCTGTGATAAAATGTTGAGATTATGATACTCACAAAACCATGCCTTCGCATCAATCACAGCTGCCAAGTTCAAATATTTTAACGCATTCCATTTGGATACACTGTTAATCTGCTTATAGGCAAGATATTCCAGACAGATAACTACCACGTATGCGCTCGCTGCAATGCCAAATCGCCATCTTCTTGTCAGCATTGCCATGATAACAGACGCATAAAACAATGCAGCTAACACCTTAACGGCTAAATAAAGAATCAAATATTGCTGTATGCTTATGGGATATGGGCAATTGCGAAAGCTTGGGATGGAAATAAGGGCCAGCGTCATATCTCCCGTTCCATACATCAAAATGGCAAGTACAATCTGACTTCCATATAACAAAATGGTAAGCAACACAGCAAAGCAAAAATAAACAATGGTCTTTGCCAGTGCCATCTCCAGATGACCTCTTTTCGTGCTTTCAAGCAACTGATACAGCCCCGCCTCTTTTTCTTTCCGAAAAATTGCCCAGCCTAGAAACAACAGCAACCCAGGCACAATCACATCTGCCAATGCGCTGTCTGACCATGCATCTGCCGCATCGGAATAGGTTAGCCCCGGCTGTACTGCACTCATCTTTTCATACGCTTCTGCGGTTTTCTGTATGTTTTTCTGAGAAAAAGAATCCACATCCGAAAACAATGATAGCTTTGACATGGACTGTGCCTGTGTTTTTACGCTCTCCAAAAACTCCTCATAGGATATTGCATAATTGACACGTTCCAATAGTTCAGTGAATGCCTGATACTTCTGCTGTGTCTGCTGGATATCTGTCTTTTCGTTCGCGTTTTCCTGAAGGCGTTTATTCCAATCAACCTCTGGTGCATTCATCTGTAACAGCTCGAATGCCATATCGGAATCTCCATATGCTGCCGAGAGCAGAAAGCTTTGCCATGCACTTTCTTCCTGTAGCCATTGTCTGGCTGTCTCTGCATCCATTTTCTCTACTGTTGTAAGTGCATCCTCATAATATTCCCGATAGGATTCATTCCGCTGCCAGGCATAACTATCAGCATTTTTCCATTGATATCCAAGCACAATGCACATGCTCAATACTACTACCAACAGCACGCTTTTATCCGATATCAGTTTTTTCCATTCATACCATACCTGCTTCATACGTAACTTCCCCCATGACACATTATTTGTCTTTTTCTCTTTTTGCTTCTGATGTCATGTGATACAAATATACTTCTTCCATGCCTGCCCTTACTGCATGTTTTTCTCTTTTGATTTCTTCGTCGATTCCAACTGCTCGAACGATAATGCCTTCTTTGCCCACTGACAAATTGCTTACCAGATATTCTTTTTGTATCGACACCACTTCATTTTCCTGTGCCACAAACTCCCAAACTAGTCCATCCATTTCTGCAATCAGTTTTGGGACCTCATCCTGACGGACAATCTCGCCGCGTTTGATCAGAATCATCTCTTTTGCAATACACTCAACATCGGAAACGACATGCGTTGCAAAAATTACGATGCATTCTCTTGACAGTTCACTGACAAAATTACGAATGTTAATTCGCTCTTTTGGGTCAAGACCTGCTGTCGGCTCATCTAACACCAGAATATCCGGGCTATTCATGACGGCCTGTGCAATCAACAGACGCTGTTTCATACCGCCAGAATATCCGCCGATCTTTCGATCTGATACTTCTGTCAGATTCATCTGTTCCAGCAGATCGTTAATCTTGTATTTTGCTTCCCGATGCGATAAGCCCTTTAGCGTTGCCATGTACCACAAAAAACGCCGTCCGGTAAACTGATTATACAGCCCCTGCTGCTGAGGCATGTAACCCAAGCGATCACGATAAGCTCTGCCCAATTCCTTGATATCGCTTCCATTAAACAGTACCTTACCACCTGACGGCTGCATATTTCCGGTAATGATTTTCATCAACGTAGATTTTCCGGCTCCGTTCGGACCAAGCAGTCCGTAAATTCCCGGCGTAAGCGTCAATGAAATTCGATTCAACGCTGTTTTCTTATTTGGATAGGTGTGTATTACATCTTTTATCTCCAGTTCCATCTTCTCTCTCACTTCCCTCCACATCTGTTCTGACATATTCTAGCAAAATCTGTCTTAATAAAATCTGTTTTAATAAAACATTCTAATAAAACCTGTTCTAATAAAATTGATTTCGATAATGATTCTTGAAAAAAGATTATGGCTCCATACAATTAAATGTTGCTCCATTCTCAAGGAAATCCGACTTTTTCACCCAATATACACTGTCTGTTCCTCCGTCCAGCTCAGCGCACTGATAAAATAAATATTCATCGTCCACACCGATACACTGGAAAAGTGGCATTCCCGGCAAGACAGCTGCCGCTTCCAGTTCTCCACTTTCTTTATTAAAGGCTGCAACAATCGGGTCAATCTCGGTCATTCCATACACATATAAGTGCGTATCGTCTGTAGAAATCCAACTATATAAATCGCCGGTTGTATTTGCATCAAAGCCAAGGTTTTTAAGAGAATCCATCGTCAACAGTTTACTTTCTGTTGTTGATTCAAGCATCGCATTGACATTCTCTGCATATAGACCATCCTCTTTTAACGTACACTGAAGAAATGTATCATTCTCAGTTGGAAGGAACATGCTCTGCCAATTTGCTTTTTTCACCTGTGCTTTGCTCGTCTTTGTATCATAAATGATGAGACTGGATTCTTCTGTATCGGCAAGCTTCGTCTGAATATATACAAGATCTCCATATGGATATACACGAAGCACTGCATCCATACTGGAAAGTGTTGCGATTGTCTCTGGTTCTTTTTTCCCTAACTCAAGACGATTAACGGTTTCGGTGCCAATGAGTGTTTCCGGGTTAGTTTCTCTTGATATGTAATACAAGCTGCCACGATGAAAGGCAAAACTATATGCATTCTCCATCTGGTAATCCATCTGCTCACGACTGCTTCCATCTGGTGCAAGCTCCAGCAGATATTCCTTTTCACGGTAATCCGCATCCCTTTCTGTATCAAAATAAACCGATGATGTATTGGCATACAGCTTTCCATCATAATATTGCAATCCATCATTCACACTGCCATAAGCCACATATGCTGTGCATTCACTTCGCTTCTCGCTGTCTGTTTCTTTGTCATGAAGGCAATCCGGACGATTACATAGTGCAATCAATGTCTGTGTCTCAAAATCGCAATAATACACGAAATCACCTAAGCGGACATAGTAGCCCTTCGGTCCTTTGGCAAATGCAGAAACTGTATGCGAAGTCTGATAGGACCAATCCCAGTCCGTCTCTGAATCAAAGCTGTCAATTCCTGTTGATTCTACAGAAAAAGTATCATCGTAATTTTCGACTGCAAGTGTATAATTACTTTCCTTTATTACATGTTCCGTTGACATTTCCTCTGCCACAACATTCTTTACCGTATAAAATGCATTAAACGATAATGCTGTCACTGCACCCATAGAGAAAGCTGCCGCCATTCTTATCTTAAATTTTGTGTTCTTTTTCATAAATTCTCCTTTTCTTTTTGATTAATGTTTTGTGTCTTTATTTTATCATCACCTATATATTAACGACGACTATTCCTTTTAAATGTCAAACTACCACATTTTTCCAGAGTATTTACAAATCTATCTTAATTAAGAGTATAGTTTTACCAGTATGTTTTGTCAATAACTTTGTGTTTTCTACTCAATTTTCATTGATTTTCCTAGCTCTTTCAGCAACTTTGCTTTTTTATTTAATTTTCATTGACTACCCACTTACAATTTACTCTATCATTTTGCCTGAAAAAAATAAAAGACCAGAATGAACCTCGCCTATTATTTTTATAAAATTTTTCAGAATAAGGACATTGAAGATACATAAAAATGCTTTGGTCATTTGACATTTTGATTATTTCTTATGTATCTATTTTTAATCGTTTGTAGATTGCATTGCTACCTTGACGCAACATTTCTTATGATAAAAAGCAATGCCGTATTTCAATATTTTCTGATATCCCTGATTACACAATTCTTGTCCGTAATTTCGATCTTCAATCTGCTGCAATGCATCTTGGCAATCCTTATCAAGCGATTTCTCATTTTTGCTATACTTTAATTCAATTACAATTCCAACCCGACTCTCTTGACCTTTCGTCTTAATAAGAATATCACTAAAGCCATCACCAGATTCCCGATTAGACAAGATTTCCCAATCTCGTCTGAATCCGAGAATTCCAATCATCAATCCATGATAAAAATTCTCGTGAAGTGATCTTGCAAAATTGTCACGCACACTGATTGTTTTTCCCATATATTCGATTAACAGTCGCTCAACAGCTTCTGCATCCGCACTTAGAATTGCATTGCAAAAACTTCTGAGCAGTTCTCCATTTCCGGAAACCTCTTTACGAAACAGCGCCAAAATACGTTCAATTATGATATTGCGAATCTCTCGATTTGGAACAGCGAGGCTATAATATCCATTGCCAATATACCCACGCTGTGTCAGATAACCAGTCATAAAAAGCGTACTCCACAGATTATCAATATTAGAATACAAATCTTTGTATGTCACCATCTCATCTACCCTTTGAGTGATAACCTCACCATTCACCAAACGTTCCAAAACATCTTTTGTAAGCATTCCGTTATCGCTAATGTTGTCAATAAAGTGATTGATAATATCATTACCACTGGTATTCATCCAATAGTTTTTCGGAGCGGCATTTTGGTTTTCTCTATGATCTTTACAATAATTTACAACATCCCATGGGCAATATACATCTGCATTTCCAAAACGATAACCATCATACCACTCTTTTACTTCCTCATAATGACTGCTTAACCCATAATATGAGAGCATTTCCTGTACTTCCTCACTGGTAAAGCCAAAAGTTTCATCAAATTCATTATCTGTGATTGAATATACCGTAAAATTATTCAATCCAGTGAATATACTTTCCTTGGCAATGCGCAAACATCCAGTTAAAACCGCAAACGCAAGGCTCGCATTCGTTTTCAATACATTGCCAAATAAATTACGAAGTAAAAGAACCATTTTATCATAAAATTATTCTCATATGCCTTAGCTAAAGGTACGTCATATTCATCAATGAGTACAACAACTTTTTGACCATAATGTTTTTCCAATAATGTTGTAAGCTTTTTTAAACTCATTGCTAACACTGCTGGCTGCATTTCCATATCAATTAAAGTCTCATAACGCATCTTATCAATTTTGGTAAGTTTTTCACTATCCAATAAAAACTGAAAACATTCTGCCTCATCATTTATAATTTGCACCATCAAACGATATGCTTCATCGTAGTTTGCTGCATCTGCGCCTTTTAAGCTAATTGAAATCACTGGATACTTTCCCATATATCGTTCACGCAATCTTCAAAAAAAAGACACTGCATGTCTCCATACAGTGTCTTAATAATCTAGCATTCTTCTGATATTCTGTTTTTATCTTCCGAACTTTTCAGCAACGTCCTCTTCTCCGAAGCATTCACTGATCGGTGCACCTGGTGCTACCATTGGGAATACCTTGTCGTCCTTGTCAATCTGAGCATCAATTACTACTGGAATATTCAGCTTTATTGCTTCCTTAACTGCATTATCAAACTCTTCGCATGTGCTTACTGTGTAGCCCTTTGCTCCAAGACCCTCTGCTACCTTTGCAAAGTCAACGCGGTCATTTAACACTGTCTGAGAATAACGCTGTCCGTAGAACAGATCCTGCCACTGACGTACCATACCAAGCACGTGGTTGTTTACAACGACTTCGATAACTGGGATATTATATCGAGTTGCTGTTGCGATTTCATTCATATTCATGCGGAAGCAGCCATCTCCTGCAATATTGAATACAAGCTTATCCTTGCACGCCATCTTTGCACCAATTGCAGCGCCAAGACCATAGCCCATAGTTCCAAGTCCGCCTGATGTTAAAAGCTGTCTCGGTGCCTTATACTTATAATACTGCGCTGCCCACATCTGGTGCTGTCCTACCTCAGTAGAGATAATAGCATCGCCATGTGTTGCCTCATAGATCTTTTCGATGATATAAGGACCAGTCAGAACACCCTTATGATAAGTCATCGGATGGGATTCCTCATAGCTCTTAACTTCTGTAATCCACTCCTTATGATTCATCTGTGAAAGCTTTTCATTTAACTTTTCTAAGATAACCTTGACATCACCGATGATACTTGCATCTGTTTTGATGTTCTTATTGATCTCTGCTGGATCTACATCAAACTGCATAATCTTTGCATTTGCGGCAAATTTCTTTGCATTTCCATATACACGATCACTGAAGCGTGCTCCGACAACTACAAGAAGGTCACACTGGCTTACTCCATAGTTTGATGCCTTTGTTCCATGCATACCAAGCATACCTGTATACAAAGGATCAGTACCGTTGAAGGCACCCTTGCCCATTAAGGTATCTGCAACTGGAGAATCAATCTTATGAACAAATTCATTCAGCTGTGTGTCTGCACCTGATGCAATTGCACCGCCTCCGACAAAAACGTATGGCTTCTTTGATGCCTCAATCATCTTGACTGCTGCTTCAATATCTTCTGCCTTAATGCTATCTGTAATACGTTTAACCTGCTCTGGCTCTTTACGCTCATATTCTGCCTTATTTGCAGTAACATCCTTTGTAATATCAATAAGCACCGGACCCGGACGTCCTTCCTTTGCAATCTTGAATGCACGACGAACTGTATCAGCCAGTTTATTGACATCCTTTACGATAAAATTATGCTTTGTGATCGGCATTGTAACACCAGCGATATCGATCTCCTGGAAGGAATCTCTTCCCAGAAGTGAAACAGCAACGTTACATGTAATTGCAATAATCGGAATAGAATCCATGTAAGCTGTTGCAATTCCCGTTACCAGATTGGTAGCACCTGGGCCAGATGTGGCCATGCAGACACCTACCTTTCCGGTTGCCCTTGCATAGCCGTCTGCTGCATGAGACGCGCCCTGCTCATGGGAGGTTAAAATATGTGTAATTTCATCCGAATGCTTGTAAAGAGCATCATATACATTCAGAATGCAGCCGCCCGGATAACCAAACACGGTATCTACGCCCTGTTCCCTTAAACACTGTACTAAAATTTCAGAACCTGTTAACTCCATATTTATTTTCCCTTCCTTATATCTGTCTTATCTATGTTTTATATCAGAAAACCAGCTTATTTATTAGTTCCCGGAACCTGCAAAACTGCACCCTTACTTGCATCAGTTACAAGTGCTGCGTAGCGTGCCAGATAACCAGTTGTTACCTTTGGCTCTCTTGGTGTCCATGCTGCCTTTCTTCTTGCCATCTCCTCGTCAGAAACACGCACATTCAGAGTGTTTGCCGGAATATTGATCTCGATGATATCTCCTTCTTCAACAAGTGCAATTGGACCGCCGACAGCTGCCTCTGGGCATACATGTCCGATGCTTGCTCCTCTTGAAGCACCTGAAAAACGGCCATCTGTAATCAATGCAACACTGGAACCAAGTCCCATACCTGCAATTGCAGAAGTCGGATTTAACATTTCTCTCATACCAGGGCCACCCTTTGGTCCCTCGTAACGGATGACTACAACATCACCTGCAACAATTTTTCCGCCCTTGATTGCTGCGATTGCATCATCCTCACAGTCAAATACACGAGCCGGTCCCTCATGAACCATCATCTCTGGTGCAACTGCTGAACGCTTTACAACACCTGAATCTGGTGCCAAATTACCCTTTAATACAGCAATTCCGCCAGTCTGGCTATATGGATTATCGATTGGACGAATAACCTCAGGGTCCTTATTCACAACGTTTGCAATGTTCTCTCCAACTGTCTTTCCTGTAACTGTAATACAATCAAGATTTAACAGATTCTTCTTTGACAGCTCATTCATAACGGCATAAACACCGCCTGCTTCATTTAACTGCTCCATATAAGTATGACCTGCCGGAGCTAAGTGACACAGATTCGGAGTCTTTGCACTAATGCCGTTTGCGATATCAACGTTTAAAGCTACGCCAGCCTCTCTTGCGATTGCCGGAAGATGAAGCATACTGTTTGTAGAACATCCAAGTGCCATATCAACAGTCAGCGCATTGACAAATGCCTTCTCTGTCATGATATCTCTTGGGCAGATATTCTTTTCAATCATCTCCATAACTTTCATACCAGCGTGCTTTGCAAGCTTAATTCTCTCAGAATAAACAGCTGGAATTGTTCCGTTGCCCTGAAGCCCCATACCAAGTGCCTCTGTCAGACAGTTCATGGAGTTTGCAGTATACATACCAGAGCAGGAACCGCATGTTGGACATGTCTTGCACTCATACTCATATACATCTTCTTCAGTCATCTTGCCTGCTGCGTAAGCACCAACTGCCTCAAACATGGAGGAAAGACTTGTTCTCTGTCCCTTTACATGACCTGCAAGCATCGGACCACCGCTGACAAATACAGTCGGGATATTGATTCTGGCTGCTGCCATTAACAGACCAGGTACGTTTTTGTCACAGTTTGGAACCATAACAAGACCATCAAACTGGTGTGCCATTGCCATACACTCGGTAGAATCTGCAATCAGATCTCTCGTAACAAGAGAATACTTCATACCAACGTGTCCCATTGCAATACCATCGCAGACAGCGATAGCCGGGAATACAACCGGCACGCCTCCTGCCATTGCTACGCCTAATTTAACGGCTTCTACAATCTTGTCCAGGTTCATATGACCTGGAACAATCTCATTATAGGAGCTGACAATACCAATCATTGGTTTGTCCATCTCTTCCTTTGTAAATCCTAATGCATTAAACAGTGATCTATGAGGTGCCTGCTGCATTCCTTTTTTTACATTGTCACTTCTCATGTTTTTAACCCCTTCCAAATTTGTTAACCAAGAATTTTTTCTGCAATCAGATCGCCCATAGAAACTGTGCCAACCTGTGTCATACCCTCTGACATGATATCAATTGTGCGGTAGCCTGCCTTAAGTACCTCTTCTACTGCAGTCTCAACTGCCTTTGCTTCTTCATCAAGATCGAAAGAGTATCTAAGCAGCATGGCAGCAGATAAAATTGTCGCAATCGGGTTTGCAATGCCCTTACCTGCAATATCTGGTGCAGAGCCATGGCTTGGTTCATAAAGTCCAAGCTTTCCTGCACCAAGGCTTGCTGATGATAACATGCCAATGGAGCCTGTAATCATACTTGCCTCATCAGAAAGAATATCACCAAACATATTCTCTGTCAAAATAACATCAAACTGTCTCGGATTCATAACAAGCTGCATGGCACAGTTATCAACAAGCATATGCTTTACTGTTACATCAGGATAATCCTTTGCAACTTCATCAACAACTGCTCTCCAAAGTCTTGAAGTGTCAAGAACATTTGCTTTGTCAACGCTTGTTACATTTTTTCCGCGCTTTCTTGCAACCTCAAATGCTTTAACTGCAATCCTTTTAATCTCATTCTCATCGTATGCCATAATATCAGTTGACTTACGAATGCCATCAATTTCCTCTGTCTTATGTTCACCGAAGTATACGCCTCCGGTCAACTCTCTCATCATAACAATATCAAATCCATCGCCGATAATCTCTGGCTTTAATGGACAAGCATCTTTTAATTGTGAAAACAGCTTTGCCGGACGGATATTTGCAAACAGACCAAGACCTTTACGAATCTTTAACAGACCTGCCTCCGGACGTAAATTTGGTGCTACCTGATACCATCTTGAGTTTCCGACGTTTCCGCCTACTGCACCTAAAAGCACGGCATCACTAGCCTTTGCCTTTTCAAGTGATTCTTCGGTCAGCGGTTCGCCATACGCATCAATTGAGCAGCCGCCCATAAGAAGCGTCTCGTATTCAAACTCATGTCCATATTTTTTTGCTACGGTATCCAGTACCTTTTTGGCCTCAGCCACAATCTCAGGACCAATTCCGTCTCCTGGTATCAATGCAATCTTACCTGTCATCCTGTATCCTTTCCAACAGCAAAAGCTGTCTGCAAAAAGTTTCTTTTTTATCATAATGAAAGTACAAGCACCTTTCAGCACTTGTACTTCCCTATGTTAGTATATTTTGACATTTTTTTCAAGAGAACAAACTTCGTTCCACAAATAGCATCAATAATCAATTAAATTACATCAAGTTTTTTGAAGCAATACACTACTTTGGGATAAAAAGCAATAGGTTATTTGCTCTTATATATCATTATTCATTGATACGCTCAAACACCATTTCATAACCGTCACTTCCAAAGTTTAAGCTTCGGTTCACACGGCTAATTGTCGCAGTAGATGCACCTGTTTTCTGTGCAATCTCAAGATATGTGTTTTTCTGGCGCAGCATAGCTGCTACCTCAAAGCGCTGTGCGATAGACTGAAGTTCATTGACGGTACATACATCTTCAAAAAAAGCATAACACTCATCAAGATTTTTCAATGTGAGAATTGCTTGAAACAAATGATCTGTTTCAGGGTTTTTAATTTTTTTATTCATTCTGGTTTCCGTGTGCTCAAACAATATATTATTAAAGCACACACCCTCTCCTTTCTACATTCCTGTTTTTATTTTTTCTGGTTTTTAATTAGATTTTTAACCCTATGCATGTATTTTGACACGCTAAAGCGAAAAAGTCAAGTCTTTTTGATAAAATTTAATCTTTTCATTTGTACTACTGTTTAAGTTTGCTCCATTTTCTTCATCTAAATGAAAACCTTCTGGTGATACCTTCTGCTCTCCGCACACATCCATACCTAGAAATATAGCACCTGACTTCTTTGCATCTGTCAAAAAACAAAGAATCTGTGAAAGCTGCATGGTTCCCTGGCTCCAGTCCGTAACTGCTTCCTCTTTGTTTAATACATCCTTATCAAGAGAAATATATACGGGCCACTTTGAAAGTTCCTTACACAAAGCTTCCTTTTGCTGTTCAAATTCAGCCTCTGTCACCCATGTGATGCGAGAATCTTTTAAAAGCTGCTCTGCTGTTTTATCCTCATCTGCCGGACCTACTAATACTGCCTTTTTTAAATTAGGAAGATTTTCTAATGCATGAAGAACCCAGCTTCCACATGTTAAAAGACCGCCTCCAAATGCGCTCTCCATACAGTCTGAATGATGGTCAAATAAAAGAAGGCTAAATGGCCGATTTATGCGCTGTAAAAACAAAAGACTGACATAATGATAGTCGCCTGAATCTATAAAATGAAGCGCATTCACTGGAATATACGCCAATCGCTTTTCCAGCTCTGTTCTCGCATCATCACTGCAAAAATATAGACTTCCTAAAATATCAGTGCAGTCTGTATATATGCAGTCTAAGGCTGGCTTATTTAAAACAGTGTCCATTTTTTCTATGTCTTTTGTTTTCCAAAAAGACTGACTGTCATAGGCACCTGACAAAGAAATCAGATAGTAGAGATTTTTGTTCACGCTGTCTTTTCCTTTCTCATTCTTTCTGACTATTATGCCAGACGTTTTTTAGATAGTCTCTTACTTCAAACAGATCTGACAAAATCACTTCAGCAAGACTTTGCATTTCTTCATTTGGTTCAAGAAGATCAGGCACCATAATAGGATGAAGACCTGCCGCATGAAGTGAACGCATTCCGTTATATGAATCCTCAACACCATATGCGCTCTCTGGAGTAATGCCCATGCGTTTGCATGCCTCTAAATAAATATCTGGCTCTGGCTTACTCTTTTTTGCCATCTCACCGCCTACAATCACATCAAAATACTGTATTAAACCGGCATGAGTCAGCTGACGAACGACTGTCTCACTCCTTGTAGATGAAGCAAGTCCAACATTAGCACCGCTCTCCTTTAGCCATGACAAAAGCTCTCTAGCTCCTTTTTTTACAGGAAGCCCTTCTGTCTCTTCAATTTCGTGAAAGCGATTAGATGTATCTTTTCTAAACTCCTCATAAGGGAAATCTGGTCCTTCAAAGCGAAACATTGTTTCCTTTGTCTTTTCAATTGTAGTGCCAATGCAGGCATGAAACATGCCCTTTGCATCCTTCAATTTATATTTTTCCTTATAATCCTCCCAGCAGCGCTCACATACATGCTCAGAATCAAAGATGACACCATCCATATCAAATATAACGTTCTTCATTTTACACCTCTTAAGCTCATATTTAAAAGTACAATAGCCGCCCTGTTGCCAGGGCGGCGAAATATTATTTTAATTAATCTACATATTTCTTTAAAGTATTGCGAACAGCATCTTTTCCTGCAAGCATTTCAACAAACATGCCCTCTACCTTGTCTGCAAGACCTGCCTCGTACATATCAACACCAAAGATTGCCTTATTAGTGAGAATTTCCTTAAGCTGTCCTGTATAAGTCTCTGGCTTTCCTGCCTCTACACCAGAAAGCTTTTCCTGCAGCTTAGCAAGCATTGGATCACTACTAAGCTCCATCTTCTCAAGCTTATCATCTTTTCCAAGAAGATAACGAAGCCATCCTGCAATTGCAAGCGGAATGTATACAAGAGAAGAACAGTCAAGCTCACTGCTTGCCATGTAAGATTTCATTGTCTCACCAAAACGAACAACGATTTTCTGAGAAGTATCAGTTGCAATACGCTGCGGTGTGTCTGGCATAAATGGATTTGGAAGACGCTTCTCGATTACTTCATCAATAAATGCCTTCGGGGAAAGGATGCCAGGATCAGTAACAACCTTCATACCCTCATCGTAACCGATATGACGAATAAGTCCTGTAAGCTCCTTGTCATTCATCTCATCTGCAATCAGATTGTAACCAAGCAAGCAGCCATAAACAGCCAGAGCTGTGTGCAGCGGATTTAAGCAGGTAGTTACCTTCATGCGCTCTACACGGTTTACAGTGTCACGGTCAGTCAGATATACACCAGCCTTCTCAAGTGCCGGTCTTCCTGCCGGGAACTTGTCCTCAATTACAAGGTACTGCGGTCCCTCTGCATTTACAAATGGTGCAATATAAGTATTTCTGGAAGTAATAACAGGTGCCATTTCTTCAACGCCTGCTGCCTCTAATTTTTCCTCAACAGCCTTTGCCGGTCTTGGTGTGATCTTATCGATCATGCTCCATGGGAAGCTGATGCTTGATTCATCCTCAAGATATTTGATGAACTCTTTTGTTACAAAACCTTTCTCTGCCCATGCCTTTGCGATTGTCATAACAGATGCCTGAAGCTTCTCTCCATTATGAGAGCAGTTATCCATGCTGACAACAGCAAGCGGATAACGGCCTGCCTTAAAACGCTCGAAAAGAAGTGCAGCAACGATGCTCATTGCATGCTTTGCGCTCTCCGGACCATTTTCGATATCTGATACAACCACCGGAAGGAAGTTTCCATCAATACCCTTTAATGCGTATCCCTTCTCAGTAACTGTAAAGCTGATCATCTGTAAGGATGGATTTGCAAAGATAGCCTTTAATCTGCCATACTCTGCTTCATCAGCTGTATTTGCCTTGATTCCGTCTGCAATACTTGCGATTACACGGCTTGAAGTATTTCCGTCTGGAAGAAGCGTTACCATCAGTGTCATTGACTCATGTGGCTTGTAGATCTTATCGATGATATCATAATCAAAAGTCTCTGCCGCAATAATTCCTCTGTCAGCAGCACCCTTATTTAACAGATCCTCCTGCAGTCCTGCAATATATCCGCGGAAAATATTTCCTGCTCCAAAATGAACCCATACAGGCTCTTCAAGTGTCTTTTTATGAACTGCTTCAATATCATAAGACGGCAGTGTAATACCTGCCTTTTCAAATTCATTTTTCTTTTGTGTTACATCCTGTAATGTCAGTTTCATCTCTGATTCTCCTTTACAATTGACTCCCACAGACCGCACAAATATGCAGCACCAAGTGCTCTGTCATACAGACCATATCCAGGCATTGCCTTCTCGCCCCAGATCATTCTTCCGTGGTCTGGACGAATAATTCCATCAAATCCAGTATCGTACAGTGCCTTCATGATTGCATGCATATCAAAGGTACCATCTGAAGACAGATGTGCAGACTCCTCAAAGTCATTCATGCCATCATTGAACTGTAAGTTTCTGATATGTGCAAAATGGATTCTTCCCTTAAGTGCATGAATCATCTCAACTAAGTTATTGTTTAAGTTGGTTCCATAGGATCCCGTACAGAAGGTAACACCATTGTGCGGATTGTCTACCATCTTCATCATACGCATGATGTGATCCTTGTTGTTGATGATACGCGGAAGACCAAATACACTCCAAGACGGATCATCTGGATGAATTGCCATATTGATATCGTACTTATCACATACAGGCATAATTGCCTCAAGGAAGTACTTTAAGTTTGCAAACAGCTTCTCCTCGTCGATATCTGCATACTCCTCAAACAGTTGCTTAACCTTTGCCATACGCTCTGGCTCCCAGCCTGGCATAACTGTTCCGTTCATGTCATTTGAAATAGAATCAAACATCTTAGCCGGATCAATGCTATCTACTGTCTTCTGATTGTAAGCAAGAACTGTAGAACCATCCTTTCTCATACGTGCAAGCTCTGTACGAGTCCAGTCAAATACTGGCATAAAATTATAACATACCATATGAATATCAGCCTTACCAAGATTCTCAAGTGTCTTGATATATGCATCAATATCCTTGTCACGCTCTGGAGCTCCCGTTTTGATTGCATCGCTGATATTTACACTCTCAATACCAGGAAGGGTCAGTCCTGCTGCCTCTACCTCATTCTTAAGAGCCATAATCTCCTCATAAGTCCACAGCTCACCTGGCATTTTGTTGTAAAGAGTAGAAATAACACCCTTTACATAAGCTGTCTGTCTGATCTGCTGTAAGGTAACGGTATCATACTGGCTGCCGTACCATCTCATTGTCATCTGCATAACGAATTCTCCTCCTGTTTGAACTGCCAATTATCCATTACAGATAAACGGCAGTTTTATATATTTTTTACTATATTTACATAGTAGCATAGATCACTGTGATTGAAAATGTGTTTTTTTACATTTTTTGTGTGGTTTTTGGTAGTAAAATTTTTGTTCGTGCTGCAATCATACTTATAAAAACTGTGTCACATCTTTGCATGCCACATAGCTTAGTTCAAAGTTCTGCGCTGTCAGCGTTTTTGACTCTTTATCATAAGATGGTAAAGTTTCTTTTGCGCGTTTTTTAAATGCCGCAAAACTAGCATCTGATTTTTGACCGCCGCAAACACAAAGATAAGCTGCATTTTTGCTGTAAGCACGCTGCTCACAATTAAAATTAATACCATTATGTGCTTCCATTTTTTCACTGCACCATAATGCCAGATAGCCTGTTTCTTTACGAAGGAATATCCAATTTTCTTCATGAATCACCTCATCAAAACGACACTCTGGGCAATATAAATGAGTATATCCAATTGGATGCTCATCTGGAATCACATAAATACCGCCAAGAAGACCGTGCTGCTGTTTTAATGCCGGCATCACACCATTTCCATGCCAGTAGCCTGGGCGCATATCGCCCTCCTCTGATGTAGAACCTGGATGTGTAACGAAAATGCTCGCTTCTCCGTCAAGCGCTGCATACCACATGTGCTGCTGATAACCGTATGTACCTGGTCTAAAATATGTAGTTCCATGGAAACGCTCGTTAAATGATTTCGTAAAGTTATGTGTCGTGATATCCACATCTTCCTTAAGAGTCTCATTTTCCCAACGTGTAAACGGCTCTCTAGGAGACGCTACGCTCGTCAAACAATAGTCATCATTTTTCTCCAGATAAACTCTTGCATTGCCTGTCGTATAATTCGTCTCAACATCATCCTCCATAAGCTTTACAAGACCTTCTGGAATCGGATAGTGGCTGCTTGCATAAAATCCAAGCCATCCCTCTCCAAATGTGTATGGCAGCTTTGGATTGATCAAATTCATAAGTGCCATTGCTCCCTGATCAAACGGATACAATACACTTCTGTAAACACGTCCCATTGGTGCCACAATACCAGTTTTATAAGTATGAAGGGCAAGCATAGACAGCATCTTATCAGTAACAGCTGCCGCGCGCTTTGAAATTTCTGGCTCTGAATAATCAACTACATTAATCAATGCAGCAAATGTAACGCACATATAGACAGTACTCAAAAACTCCTCAAAGCCATACTCTTCTACATCATCAAGCCACTGCAAAACTTTGTTTCTTCCATATAAATGCAGTTCTCTTCCTGTCATCTTTGCACGAGGGAAATATTCGTCTGGATACATCTCTCCTGCATTCATCGCACATGTATAGAACATCAGCGCATGATTCTCGCTCCAAAAGCACATGCCGTCAAAGCCGTCCATATCCATCCAGTAGCGATAATTGAGCATAACATCTTTGATACGGTCTTTCATGGCTCCTTCAACTGGATAATTATGCAGATAACGAATCAATCCGCACATTAAAAAATCAGAACAGTCATATCGCTCTTCAATCATCTCAAGCATCTCATACATCAATCGCTCATCATCCATAGAGTTGTCATTGAAATACTTTCTTGCAAGGATGTTAGAGATCGGGAAACCAAATTTCTCTCCACGGCTTTCGCTCATAACATCTGCAATTCGTCTGAATATAAGCTCCTTATTCTCTTCAAAGCTAAATGCACTTCCATCTTCGCGTAATGCATATTTAGGAACAAGCTGCTCGGTGCGTTCAAAGACACGCTTAAGCTCAAGCTTTCCTAACACAACCTTCACTGTTATATATGGCTGTCCATTTTCTAAAAGAATCTCGTTTTTTCCCTCTGCCTGATACCAAACAGCAGGTATCTTTGCCTTTGCAAAATCCTCTTCATGATAGCGATATGTATAACTTGTTCCTGCTGGAGCTGGGCTGTCAAAACAAAGCTTATTTGACTCTAAATGTGCACTCTCCAAAAATGCTTCTGCCACAGCTGCAGCGTCAGCACATGCTTCATCTGGAATTGACACTTTAATTTCATCCTTATGATTTAAAATCTGCAGACCTGCTACACTTCTTGTATCACGCACGCCAAGATTCTCGCATGCTAAATAAATAAGATTGCGTCCTGCTTTTAAATGAAGCGTCAGCTCTTTTTTCTGAATTGGCTTATAAACTGGCTGCTTTAATGCACCTTCTAATCTGCCATTGCAATACACATCAACTGCTGCATATGACCAAAGCGCTGCCTTAACATCAATATCAGATGATGTCTCAAGTACAGTCGCAATGTCAAAATGAATACGGCGCATAACAGAATAGAATGTTGAAATATTTACAAAACAGCTTCCACTGTCATAGTAATACTTCCATTCTTCATTCAGGCGACTCTTTGCACCCACAAGAATCTCACCTGTTTCACCAACTGGTTTGTGTTCTGCAATTACAGAACGCAGGTATGCCTCATAGCGAAGCTGATTTTTATCCTTTGCCTCATTAAAATAAGGTTCTTCCTGCGGACCTGACACCATAAAATGTGTCACAAATCCATCTAGGCCTAGTTTCCATCCGCTCATTTGCTTTTTCCTCCTACAGCATCATTAACTCTACTTACGCTGATCAATTTTTGTTATTGACATCATAAAGACAAATTGCTTTTCTTGTATTACAGCTCCTTGGTACTACATTTATATCTTCTAATACAAGATTATCAATATGACGTGCCCAGATGCCATATGCATCTACATCACCATGTGCATTGCTCTCTGGATAATCCTCCAAAAATTCATCAAACGTCTCTGGGATTTCAATGATTTCCTTATTATCCCTATATGTAACATGATAACTGTTTACAGTAATATTTTCAAGTGGTCTCCGAACAACACTTCCATCATTTTTAGTTGTCTCATAACCTGTTAAAATTGCTGGAATCTCTGCATTGTTTGCATGAATATTTTCAATGCAGATATTTTTAATGCTGCCTCCCCAGTAGCGATTTTCTCCTACATTGTCTGTATAAGGTTCATTATAACGATTTCTCTTATTTAAACAAATATAAAGAGGACAAATAATCTTATCCATCATGATATTTCTAATAGTTACATCAGAAAGATTAGTTCCATCACATGACTCAAGCGAAATTCCTGAAACAGAACCAGGATAAATATCAGGCATGCAAAATGTACAGTCTTCTACAAGAATATCACTAATATCATTTGCTGTTTCAGTTCCAATTTTAAATGCGTTCATAACTGTAACAACAGTACATCTTTTTACATGTACATGCGTCATGGCACGTCCAGTACGAATTGGATTTTTAATTACAATTCCATCATCTGCACAGGAGATAAAACAATGATCTACTAATACATTATCACTTGCATTAATATCAACACCGTCAGAATTTGCCACATGACGATTATCATCAATTACCATATTCTTAACTGTGATATTTTCACAACACTCAATATGAAGTGTCCAGCTCATTGAATCATATAAGATAATATTGTCAAGCGTAACATTTTTACTGTCCTGTACCCAAACAAGTGCTGCCGGACGATTTAAATTCGGCTTGCCTTCGCCATATTTATCCTCTGAATAGCGGATTCTCTGTCTATAATAATAACGAAGCGTTCCTGGAATATTATTAATTTCTTTTGCCTGATCACGTCTTGGCAAACGGCTTGTCTCAAATGGAACAAGTGCCGGAAGCTCTCTTGGTTCATATACATACCACTCACCGCTTCCGTTAATACGACCGCCACCAGTAATCGTCACATCCTCTGCATTCTTAACGCGTACAAATGCACCCTCACTTGACTCGCCCTTTCTGTCATCTATCTGTTCTTTTTCTTTTGCAAGCAAAAGATCTACATTTCTGGACGCTTTGATTTCAGAATCTGCCGCAATAAACAGTGTTGTATGAGACGGAATATACACAGTGCCCATGCAATATGATCCCCCAGCAACAAGAATCACACCGCCGCCTTCTTTCTCACATGCTGCTGCAGCTTTTAAGAAAGCTTCGGTATTTAAAAGATTTTTTTCTGGTCTTGCGCCAAAATTGCGAATATCAAAAACCTTTTTTCCTTCTGGAAGCTTTTGATTTTTATCGATAAATTCATCATATGGAAGTGCTTCATAATAATCACCCGGATAGATATTTCCTAATTCTGGGTAAGTGGGTGTATCATATGTGTTATACATAACAGTGAATCCTTTCTAAAAAAGGCCGACAATTCGTACTACCACAAATTGTCGGCCTGTCTTTTTTTTAACCCTTTACCGCACCGGCTGTCAGACCGCCCATGAAGAAACGGCTAAAGCAACAGTAAACAATCAAAATCGGAACAATTGAAATTGTCGCACCTGCAAACATGATATTCCATGCTGCAGTACCGTCTCCGGCATTCTTTAACATATTAACACCTACGGTCAGAGGACGAAGCTTATCATTAGTCATTGTAAATACAAGAGGAAGAATATACTCGTTCCATCCCTGTCTGAAGGATAAAAGTGCAATTGTTGCCAAAATCGGCTTTAACATTGGAAGGATAATCTGATAATAAATTCTAAAGAATCCACACCCATCCATCTTTGCTGCCTCGTCAAGCTCCTTCGGAACAGAATTAACGAATCCGCGGCATAAAAAGATAAATGTTGCCTGGCCGCCGCCTGCTGAGATAATAGCAACAGCTAACAGGCTCTTATTCATCTTCAGCTTAACAGCCAGCTCAAATAAAGGACGAAGGGAAACAGAACCAACGTTGATGAACATGAATGCTACGAAAAGCATATACAGAAGTTCCTTACCCTTAAAATTCTTTCTTGCAAATACGTATCCTGCCATGCTGGCATTGATTAACGAAATAAGCATAACAGCTAAACTTAAGAACACACTGTTCATTGTATAAGTTGCAAAATTTGCCTGTTTCCATGCCTGCACATAGTTATCAAACACCCACTTGCTTGGCAAAATGCTTGAACCTCCGACAAGCAGCTCCTTATTGTCCTTAAAGGAACCAAAGATAACATAGCATACAGGAAAGATTGTGATGATCGCCGCGAGTGCCAAAAACAGCCAGATGATCAGACGGACGATCTTCGTTCTTGTTGAATATACTGCATGAGTTTTTTCCATCGTATCTCCTCCTAATTTATACTACATCGTCAAGTTTCTTGGAAACAAACAGATAAATACCAGTTACAATACCTACGATTACTGCTGCAACAACACTAAGCAGTGCTCCATAACCGATCTGTGGCTGGCTTGTGCTTCCGGCTGATCCAAAGATAATATTGTAAATATATAAGAACATTACCATGGAACGGTTGCCAGGTCCTCCATTTGTCAGAACCATGATTGCCTCGTAATCCTTAAATGCTCCAGTGATTGCAAGCATTAAAACAACCTTTAATACTGGTGCCAGCATTGGAAGTGTAATGCGGAAGAAGGTCTGCACGCCAGTTGCGCCGTCGATCTTTGCACTCTCGTAAACATCCTCAGAAATACCAGTCATACCAGTAATAAAATACAGCATGTAGTTACCAAAACCACCCCAAATTGCAAGGATCGTAACGGCTACCATAACAACACTCGGACTGTTCAACCACTTTATCGGAGAATCAATCATATGCATGTTCTGAAGCATAGAGTTTAAAATACCATTCTTTGTTGCAAAGATAAATCCAAAGATCATACCTGCAATAGATGTACTGATGATAGTCGGCATGAAATAGATTCCTCTAAATACTGAAGAACCTCTTAATTTCTGGTTTAATAAAACTGCCATCAACAGAGCTAACGGAATGATGAAAATCAGCTTATAGAATGCATATTCAAATGTATGCATAACACTATTCCAGAAAACCTTATCATTCAGCATACGCTCAAAGTTTTTCCATCCGGTAAATGTAGACTTGAAACCATTGTAGTCACATGCTACATAGCGGAAAATCCAGATAAACGGATAGATAGAACACAGGCAAAGAAAAAATACTGCCGGTGCCAGCATAAGTGCTGCTGAAAAACTTCCACTACTTTTCGCTTTCTGGAACTTTTGTGAAAAAGTCATTTTTTTCTGGCTCATAAAATCCTCCTTTTTTTCTTAGTTCACGTTTTTTTGCATCCCGTGAATAGATGCGATAAGAAAGGGAAAGCCGTCTCCTTATTTTTCGGAAACAGCCTTCCCATTTTATTCAGATGCCACTATAGGCTGTCTGTTTCTTATTTGTCAAGATAGGTTGCAGTTCCATCACTTGGATGAAGCGGATCATAATCCTCAATTACAAGTCTCTTAACGCTGCCAGACTCGATATCTGCATCATATGCCTCATTGTAACGGGTATTCAGATCTTCGATTGCATCGTCAACATCAACATAACCCATGATTGCATTCCACATAACAGTTCTGTAATCATCACCTGTCAGGTTAATGGTCGGTACTGCCGGGTATACAGACTCATAGTCAAGTAAAGAGAAGTCTGCCAGACGGCCGATCTTAGACTTATCGATCTTCTCATCCATATAAGAAGTAATCGGCAGACAGTAACCATTCTCTAAGTATCCCTTTAAAAATTCCTCAGACTGGAAGTACTGAATTACCTTCCAAGCCTCATCTGGATGCTCACTGGAAGACATGATTGCATAGCCCTTAGACGGTGTTGTCTGAAGTGCACCCTTGATCTCGCCGTCAAGAGATGGAACCTCTGCTACACCCCACTCAAAGTCTTCGATTGGCAGCTGGCTGGTGAATACACCTGCCTCCTGAGAAGCGTTGCCCCACAGTGCAAACTCGCCTTCTGCAAATAATGCTCTCATGTTATCAACGCCCTGCTGATCCGGGTAAGCAATCTCCTCATCGATAAATCTCTTGCCCTTCTCAAGGATTTCCTTGTAGCCGCTGAAATCAAACTTGCCATTTACATAGTCATAGTAATAAATACCAGATACCTGAGCCATCATCTCAAGCTGACGCTCAAATGGAGAAGATGAAGTAAATCCGATTCCATAATACTCGCCGTTTCCATCCTCAGTGATCTTCTTTGCCATATCAATGTACTCGTCAAGTGTCTTCGGAATTTCTGTATATCCGCTCTTCTCTAACAGATCCTTATTGTACTCAATACGAACACCAGATCTCATACCAGAATATACCCAGTACAGATTGCCATCCATGTAGTTTAAGCCCTCATATGCATGCTCATATGGCTCGTTAACCTTCTGGTACTCCTCATCTGCATCAATGTAATCGTTTAACGGAACAAGCATATCGTTATCTACGAAATTCTTTAATGTTACGCTCTGTCCGATGATATCCGGTGCTGTACCGCCTGTGTAAGCAAGAGAAATCATGTTCTCATAATCATCTGTGATGATCTGCATATCAATGTAGATATTGTCTGTATTCTCCTTGTTGTACTTTTCTACCATCTCAGTCATGTACTCGCTGTCATGGCGGTCATTTACCCAGTAAGTGATGGTAGTTACATCATCTGCCATTGCCGGAACTACGCCGATCGTACCCATTGCCATTGCTGCACAAAGTGCAAGACTCATACCTCTTCTTTTCATTAGAAAGTCCTCCTTAAATTCCTTTACAGCTTATCCAGTTTCACAATAAAACTCGGATTGCTGTTTGCTATGGTTATGTTTTATCATGAATTGTAACAATTTTCAACATCATTTTCCATGGATTATGTAACACTTTCCATCATGTGACATTTTTCAATTATTCATTTTGTTGGTTACAGTTCACGCATCAATGTTACGAAATCCATTCACCTTTGGGCTTTGCTATAAATATTGGCTTACGTTTAAAAGTTGCTTTTCTGCTCCATTCATGTTAAAATAACACCAGCATATGTGCGTAACAAACATACAAAATTAGAAATTTCAAAACAAGGAGGAACTTTCATGGAATCCATTTCTATCCGGGTTCTGCTTGCTGATGATGAGGCTGCTATTCGAAACGGTCTCCAAAATGCCATTCCCTGGGAGCAATACCATGCCAAGGTAGTAGCTGTTGCTTCTAACGGCCAGGAGGCACTTGATTTAATCAGAAGCTATCTCCCGGATCTTGTTATAATTGACATTAAAATGCCTCAACTTGATGGGCTTGAAGTAATCCGCCGAACTAAAGCTGCTGGAATCACCTGTCGTTTTTTAATTTTAAGCGGATATGACGATTTTTACCTTGCACAAAAAGCAATTCGCTATGGTGCAAACGGCTATTTTTTAAAGCCGTTAAAAATTGAAGAATTTAAGGATGAGCTATCTCGACAATATGCTGAGATTCTCTCCCATCATCATTCTTCTGCTGCCGCCAGAAATTTAGATGAATTAATGGAAAGTTCAAAAATTTTCTTTTTGAATCAACTTCTATTAAATGAAATTCGCGATGAAAGTGAGATTGAACGACGCCGCACGATGCTTTCTCTTACGCTGTTTGATACTCCTTATCGCGTTATTGTCTGTTCAGCAGTTATATCAAATGACAGACTTTTACCTGCTCTTAAACAGGCAAAATCTCTTTTTATAAGTGCTTTCTCCAACCAGTCTATTGAAGCCTGGATTCTTCGTGAAAAACAGCTTGTACTTCTTATTTCTGACGCTCAAAATAAGGAGCTTTGTGCAATCCGAGAACCTATTGCAAGTATACTTTGCCATTTAAAGCAGCAAACTGGTATCCGTTTTTATACTGCTATCAGTACACTTGCCGATCAGACTGAACAAGCTGCTGCCGCTTACACAGACGCACTTCGCGCATTATCTTATCACATATATGAACGTGAAAATGATGTATATGACGATACCATGGTCTGCCGCCAAAAGCCTTCATTTTCTCCTTCATCAATTGCATATGATCCAATGATTTCCTGCATTGAGCGCAATGATCCTGATGAAATAAAAAGATGTTGTGCCCAATTTGTACATTCGCTCTTTTTTACACAACTGCCTCCGCCTGATTTTATCCGCGGCATGTGTATTCACGTACTGACAAACATCCGTGTGCGCTTTCTTGCAAAACACACAGAGCTTTCACCAGAAGAGCCTATACGCCCAGATGATGTGCTGTTATGTCACACAATCACAGAACTAATTGAATGGCTGACAGCTGGTTTTCTGTCGCTTTCAGAAAGCTATAAACGGCAAAAGAAATCCTCAGATCCTATTATTGAAACTGCTAAAGAATATATAAAAAACCATATCAGCAGTAATTTAAAAGCAAAGGATGTAGCTGCCACTGTCAACTTAAGTGAATCTTATTTTACGATTTACTTTAAAACAAAAACCGGACAAAATTTCCGTGATTATGTACTGAATGCCAGAACTGATCTTGCCAAAAAGCTTCTTTTAGAGCAGCGGCTTAGTATCAGCGAAATTGCCTATGCGACCGGCTATCAAGACTACCGCTCTTTCTCAAGAGCTTTTAAAAATGTCACTGGAATTTCTCCTTCTGACTATCAAAACCGATAGTACAGACCACAATACAACATTTTTATATGACGATGAAACAATTAAAAAAATTTATTGATCATTTTCGGCCCTCACACCATATCATGATAAAAAGTTGGTTTGCCACTACATTTATTGTTGTGGCAAGCCTGCTTTTCATCAGCCTTGGGGCACAGGTCTTTTTAAAAAACTATTTTTTGTCTCATGCGCTGACACGGGCAGAAAATAACACTGCAAACACTGCGCAGGCATTTGAAAATGCACTTTCCTTTATCACGACACGGTTCGTTGATATTTGCGGAACAACTGAATTTAGCAACAAATTTTCGCGAATACGGCGATGCAAAAATGATGATTATATCAAACTTAACAGTGATCTTCAAGATACACTTCACGATCTGTGTGTATCTAGCTCACTTATTCGCTCTGCTTTAATAACAAGCAAAACTGGAATGGTTTACCACAATTTTAGTGAAAGCCTTTTGTCAGCCACTGATTATACTCTTGGAAATCCTGCTGAGTCCATCTCTGGCATCACAGTACTTGCAGCTCAGACAAGCCCATTTTTAGATCAGCAGACTGTAATTCCTATTGCCATTCCTCTCACCTATATGGAAAATACGACCATTGTGATTGTAGCAGACAGTGTTGATGCATCTGATGCTATTTTATTTATCCTTCTCGATGCCGGAATGGTTCGCGACTTTCTTCATACTTATAGCGAACGAAGCTCTGAAGGAGCTTACTATCTAACCGACTCTGGCAATCTTATCGTAAATGCTTCAAGAAAGAACAGCGACTCTTCTGACAGTGATGCGCTTCATCCTCTTCCAGTTCGCAAAAACTCTCTTACTATTGAACAAGATGATGCCTATCTGATCTTAAACCGAATTGGAAACAGATCGCTTTGTCTGGCTAATTTAATTTCGGTGGACCAGCTGCTGTCATCGCTTCGTACTATCCAGCATTATCTGTATCTTGCTATTTTAGTTGTACTTTTGACAATCACTGTTGGTACACTGATTGCCTCCAATCTAATTACCAGATCACTCTCAAAGTTGATCAGTGCTGTTTCTGCTATTGAAAATCAGACTTATGATTCAAGTCAGATTTTAACCCAGTCAGATGAACTTGGTCAGCTAAGTAAATCACTTGATTCCATGTATCAGACAATTCAGCAGCAAATCGAACAGATTAAGCTGGAGCGTCAAGCCAAATACAATGCTGAGATACGACTTTTTTCAGAGCAGATCAATCCACATTTTCTATATAACACGCTTGAATATATCAATATGGAAGTCTACAGCAATCACACCCAAAATGCCTCCATGATGATTCAAAATTTAGCTGACTTTATGCGAATCGGTCTTAATTTTGGAGGCGAGCTGATTTCAATCTCAAAGGAACTTGCACACGTTCAGGCCTATGTCAATATAATGAATTACCGTTTTAGCCATAAGATATGCTTTACGAGCGACATTCCAAAGGAACTGCTTTCTTATGAAATATTAAAAATCATTCTTCAGCCGCTTGTTGAAAACTCTATTCGTCATGGTTTTGGACTTGACAACAGTTCTAGCTATCTCGATGTGCCATCCATAAAAATTGAAGTTTACCGTGATGATCCATGGTTATATCTTCGTGTGATTGACAATGGCGCAGGAATTGATATTGAAAGAGCGACACAAATTTTACACACAGGTACAGACGGACAAAAGCATGTTGGTCTTAATAATGTCTATCAAAGACTCGTATTTTTCTACGGAGAAACGGTCAAAATCACCTTTTCTTCTATTCCATATTATGAAAATATTGTACAGATCAGGATCCCCTTTATTTATCCGATTCCTGATTTTGAGGAGGAACATCATTGAAACAAAATAATATAAATAAAACCTTTAAAACTGAGCTTGAAAAATTAAAACAGATGAGCATTGAAGATCGACTATGGTATATATGGGAATATTATAAGCTCCAGATTTTTGCATTTTTTCTAGTCATATTTCTTTTATATGAAGCAGGCGCATGCATCTACCGTAATCTTCAGGATACCATGCTTTACTGCGTAACAGTAAATGAAACAAGTCTTCTCTCCTCTGATTTTTCTGTTGTTCAAAAGGAATTTGAAGAAAAAAATGGCTTTGACAAAACTTGGAAGAAAAACACTATTTTTGACTGTTCTTTATCTGTTGACGACAGTAACAAAGAGGTTTATGACCAGTATTATAACACTGCATCCAACATTAAGCTGACCTCTCTTCTTGCAACTGATACTGTAGATGTTTTAATCACAGTCCCTCAAATGTTTTCTTACTATACGGCTCAAAATGCCTTCCTTGATCTTTCTTCTTTGCTTTCTGAAGATTTATATGAAAAACTTGAAAAAGAAAACCGTCTTTTAACAGCCATTGATGGGAACGGAAACAAAATCCATACCGGAATTTCGCTTGATGACAGTTACCTTTCGTCTAAACTTCCTCTCTCAGACGGATCTTCTCTTTCTGTCTGCACCGACAAAAATCATCCCGACGTTATTCAAGATTTTATAAAATATTGCCTTTGGGGAAATTAATTATGATGTTGGGGTCTAAAAGTATTTTGCCCCCAACCGATACCCACGAATTGCTCCGTTGCTATGCAACTTTCGCAATTCTAAAAACATTCGGATTCGCTGATTTTCTTCGAAAATCGCTGCATCCTCATGTTTTTGCGGGTCCCAAGCTCAAAAGCCTTATCGTGCAAGCACGAACGGCTTTTGGAGCTTTTGACCCTAGTATCATAATTATAAAATCTGTTGTATTTTCCCTGAAAAGTGTCCTGTCATTTGTCAATTTTTATGGTATACTTAACATAAAGGATTTTTATCCAGATTAAAATTTACAATTTACGGAGGTTTCATTATGTTTGTACACAACAATACGGTAACTGCTACACCATGTGAGCCAGGTGTTTCCCGCAAGGTAATGGCTTATAGCGATCAGGTTATGATGTGTGAGATCACATTTGAAAAGGGAGCTAAGGGTAATTTCCACACTCATCCACACGTTCAGACTACTTACATCGTAAAGGGAAGTTTCGCCTTCACAATTGATGGAGAAACTCAGGTAGTAAACGCAGGTGACAGCATTTTAATGCCATCCAATAGTCTTCACGGATGTGAATGTCTTGAGGCTGGTGTTCTGTGCGATGTTTTTACACCAATGCGTGAGGATTTCATCAAGAAATAAGGATCAATTTTTAATAAAGAGAAAGGATAACGCCATGAAAGAATATATTGAAAATGTTCTGGCTCCAAAGCTCCAGGGTGATGGCGGCTGGGTCGAGTTTGTCTCCTATGAAAATAAAAAACTGACTCTGATCTTCCGCGGCGAGTGTTCTAAATGTCTGATTTTAAACCGCTGCGTAGACTGGATTGCCCAGCAAATCAAAGAAGCAAAGGGTGAAACTGTTGAGATCACTGCTGTCCGCAAGAAGCCATTCTTCTGGGACAACGTGTGATGCCAGAGTCTCAAAGTCGCAAGCTGATCATGTTTGCATGAGGAAGTTTGTGACCTTGAGACCCGAATGTTTTTAGAATTGCGAGAGATGCGAAGTATCAAAGCATTCGTAGGCATCATAATTAATTACATATATGAAAGGATTTTACTATGGCTCATGTAAAAGTTGTCCGCCGCAGTATGAGACCGGAGGAATGGACTGACCTTCGTTTTGTATGGCTGCAGCGCGGCATTTATGAAGAGAAATTTGAAATTACAGATCTTGAGATTCGCGATGCCAGACAGATTTCAGAAGATCAATACGAATATTATTCTGATGAATATCGTCCGTTAAAGAAAGACGACATGTATTTCACCCCAGATGGAACTGCCTTTATCCGCGGCCATGTGCAGATTCCAGCACATATGAAGGGAAAAAACATCTACTTTACACTTCATACAGCAGCTGAGATGATCGTTAAAATTAATGGAAAGTATGTTGGCGGCGTTGACCCGAACCGTGAACGCATCCTGCTTAATCCATATATTGATTCTGACGATCTTACAATTGAGATTGAAGCATATAACCGCTCTAAGCCGGACGACGAGAGAAACCCTGCCTCTCTTGCACATCGTGGCTGCCGCCAGATCTTCGAGGGAGCTTATCTTTCAACTATCCGTGATAATGTACAGTCTCTTGTTTATGACTATATCTTATTTATGGATATCGCTCACAGCGAGTATTTTAATGAAGACTACCGCAAATTTTTGTTCCGTGAACTGAGCAAGGCGCTTGACTTCATTGATTTTGACACCTATGAAGGCGTTGATCAGGCTGCTGAGTATGTAGAAAAGAATATCTACTCTAACACGGACTTCAAGGGCAGCGGTGATGTTGCTTTAGTTGGTCATTCTCATCTTGATATAGCTTATTATTGGCGCCGTATCCATGCTGTACATAAAAATGCAAGAACCATTCTTATTCAGCTTCGTCTTATGGATCAGTATCCAGAGTTTAAATATACTCACACACAGGCATACACCTATGAAACACTGGAAAAGTATTATCCAGAACTGTTTGCTGAATTAAAAGAAAAAATTGCAGCTGGTCAGTTTGAACCTGTTGGCGCTATGTATGTCGAGCCTGACTGTAATATTCCGTCTGCTGAGAGTTTAATTCGTCAGTGTCTGTATGGACAGATGTACTTCAGAAAGGCATTTGGACGCACCATAGACAATGCATGGCTTCCAGATGTTTTTGGAAACAGCTGGATTCTTCCTCAGATCTTAAAAAAGAGTGGTGTTGATTACTTTGTTTCTAACAAGATGTCCACTTGGAACGATACAAACCGTTTCCCACACAACAACTTTATCTGGAAGGGTATCGACGGAAGCAGCGTATATGCCTGCGTTCCTCCGACACACTTTATTACCTGGAACATGCCAAGTCAGATTCAGGAAAACTGGGAAGCTTATCAGGATAAGGAAACTGGCGGCCAAACACTAAATATGTATGGCTACGGAGACGGTGGTTCTGGATGTACCGAGGAAATGCTTGAAATGATTCGTCGTTTTGACAAGGTTTCTGTTATGCCAAAAATCGAAGTCACTGGCGGTGACGCATTCCTTCACAAGAACTTAAAGGATAACACAAACCTTGCAACCTGGGATGGTGAGCTGTATCTTGAGATGCACCGTGGTACCTTCACTACAAAGTCTAATTTAAAGAAAGCAAACCGTACTCTTGAATTTAAGCTTCGTGAGACCGAGCTTCGCGCTGCTCTCGCATCCTTAACTGGCACTTCTTATCCATCTGAGGAACTGACAGAGTGCTACAAGAAGTTCTTATTAAATCAGTTCCACGATATACTGCCAGGTTCTCATATTCATCCAGTATATGAGGATGCAATGAATGATTATCGCAGCGTTTCCGAGCGTCTTGATGCAATGCTTGCTTTAACTGCTGGCAATGAATATTTCAACTCATTAAACTTCACTCGTTCTTCAATTACCTTCATTGAAGATGAAAACGGATCTATTACTCGTCACGGTGTAAAGGGATTCTGGAGCATTCCTACACTTGCCGGTCTTAGTACTGGCACTGTCGCAGCTCTTCCATCCAAGGAAAACTGGCTGAGCACTGAATTTTGTGACAAGTGTGATTGTCTCGTTGTAGAAACTCCTTACTACCGCGCAAAGCTTTCAAGCGATGGAAGCTTTGTAAGTCTGTACGATAAAGAGCTTGACCGCGAGTGGGTTAAGGAAGGCTGTGGCTTTAACAAACTTCATTTGTATGCCGATAACCCAGGTGTTTATGATGCATGGGATATCCTGCCAAATTATAAAGATGTTCAGGTCGCTTTAAACGTAGACAAGCCACTTGCTCTTGTATCTTCTGATGGTTCCTCTGCTGAATTTGCTGTTACTTTCACAACAGAAAAGAGTACCTGGAAGATGATTCTTCGCTTCTTTGCTGATTCTCGTGCAATCGAAGTTGAAAACGTCGTAGACTGGGATGAGAAGCATAAGCTCGTGAAAGTAAACTTTGGACCAGACGTTCTGACAAGAGAGCTCGTTTGTGATACAAGTGCCGGCTTTGTAAAACGTGATCTTACAAAGAACACCTCCTGGCAGCAGGCTCGCTTTGAGGTTTGCCATCATAAGTGGTGTGATATGTCTGAAAGCGGAAGCGGTATTGCAATCATTAACGAGGGCAAATATGGCGTTGGTCTTGAAAAAGATGAGATCTCCTTAAGTCTTCTTCGTGCAACTATCCGCCCTGATATCACATCTGATATCGGTCATCATGACTTCTGCTACACAATCATTCCGCACAGCGGTGACGCTGTAGAGGCACAGGTAAATAAGACTGCTATGGAATATAATGTTCCTCTTTGCAAGTCAAATGTCACTGTTCCTGCTGCTCTTCGTGGCACCTTAAACAACTGTGGACTTTATCTGCAGGCAATGAAGCGTTCTGAGGACGGACAGTATCTGATTCTTCGTCTGTCAGAGCAGGATGGACGCCGTGGAAAGATTGCTTTCCCATTTGAGGTACAGACTATGAATCTCATCGAGGATATCGAAGGCAGTACCAAGGTTGTCTCCTATCATCCATTTGAGCTTATTACTGTTGCAGTAAAGCCAGAGGATCTGTAAATGTTAGCTTATCAACTATAATTGTAGCAAAGATTACAGTTTACGCATTATGTGACGAAGCCCTTCGGTGCAATGGTTTCGTCTTAGGGCATACTGCAAATATTTGTCTATAAAAAAGAGGCTGTGCATAAAAATGCGCAGTCTCTTTTTTATAGACAAACAGTTTCATCCATGATACAATAATTATAAGAAAATAGTGCCTTTAGCGGCACGGAAAAGAGGTTTCTATGGATGATTCGATTAAAACCTATAAGTGTCCCAACTGTGGTGCAGCACTTACTTTCGACAGCAAAACCCAGAAACTACACTGTTCTCACTGTGACACCTCAATTGATGTTGAGGCAATGAAAGCTCTAAGCGACACACCTTCCAGTACTGATCAAGATAATGCACGCTGGAATACGTCTGACGCCGGATCTAACTGGTCATCTAGTGAGCAGCAAGGTATGCGCAGCTATCACTGCCCTACATGTGGTGCAGAACTTGTCACTGATGAGACAACAGCTGCTTCTACCTGTGCCTACTGTGGTTCTCCTGTCGTATTGTCTGACCATTTAAGTGGTGCTAAGCGCCCTAATTACGTGATTCCTTTTAAGGTCGACAAAAAAACAGCAAAAGAAACACTGAAAAACTTTTATAAGGGAAAGATTTTCCTTCCGCGTGCTTTTTCTGCTGAAAACCATCTTGAGGAAATCAGCGGTATTTACGTTCCTTTCTGGCTTTACAGCTGTGAATCCAATGGAAGCTTTTCCTTTGATGCGACACGCACACATCATTACACAGACGGTGATTATGATGTCACAGAAACAGAACATTATCTTGTTCTGCGTGATGGCGAAGCTCGTTTTAACAACATTCCTGTTGATGGCTCATCGAAGATGGATGATGCCTACATGGATGCAATTGAACCATTTGATTACAGCGCTATCACTGATTTTCATACTGATTATCTGCCAGGCTATGCAGCACAAACTTATGATGAGGATGCTACTGCATGCGCACCGCGCGCAACAGCTCGCGTAAAAAACACAACAATTGCAGCTATCCGCAGAACATGCGACTACACAACGCTGACACCACGTACCAGCAAAATCAGCACCACACAAAACAGCGTTGACTATGCACTCCTTCCTGTATGGATGCTGACAACTAACTGGCATGGCAAATCCTACCATTTTGCCATCAATGGACAAACCGGCAAGCTGATTGGTGATCTTCCGATTGATAAGGGACGCTTCTTTAGTCTTCTCGCTGGCATTACGATTCCGCTCGGCATTCTGCTGAAGCTGTTTATCTTTTAATTTGTCGTTGGACATGAAAGGAGTGATCATATGAACACAATCTTACATAAAAAACACAGCAAGCGATCGTTATTTGCTGTACTGTGCACTTTCTTATTATGCATCAGCTTAACACTTCCTGTTCTTGCCAGTGCTAAAGTTGACCTTGCCAGCATTGAAGTTGCTAATAAATCTGAGATTTCAGGTGATGTCTATGATGGTGCCGGACTTCTCTCATCAGATCAAATCACTGCATTATCTAATAAATTGGCAGCAATTGAACAGCAGTATCAATGTGATGTTGTTGTCTTTACATTAAAAGATACAAATGGCTATGATGTGCGTAATTACGTTGAAGCAATCTATACGCAATGTGGTTACGGCTACGGAGACGGTCATGATGGTATTATCTTTGCAGTCAGTATGGCTGAGCGCGACTGGCAGCTTTTAACATACGGCTATGGATTAACCGCAGTCAGCAATGAATACGGTTTTGACTACATCTCCAGTCGTGTTACTTCGAAGCTTTCTGATGGTGATTACTATGATGCTTTTACCACTTTTGCTGATCTGAGCGAAGCCTTTTTAAAGGAAGCGCGTGAGGGAACACCTTACAGTGATGATAATCCGGCAAAACTTACCTTCTTATCTCGCGCTTTGCCATATCTGATGTCATTTGGCATTGCATTTATAGTTGCACTTATCATTTGTAGTGTAAAGGCTGCCTCTATGAAGACAGCTGTTAAGAAAACTAGCGCTGCAGATTATATGGAACCTGGAAGTTTTCATCTTACAAAGAAACGTGATTATTATCTTTATACCACTACGCAGCGTGTAAAGCGAGAGAAAAATGACAGCTCTTCTAGCAGTGGCAGTAGCGGCGGCGGAAGCACTGACAGCAACGGTTTTGGCGGTGGAGGTGGCAAATTCTAATCGTCAAACCAAAACTCCCGAGTAAGTTGCACATACAAAAAAGCAGGACCTGTATGGATTTATCTCCATTTGCAGGTACCTGCTTTTTTATAGTCAAGCGGATATTCCGCTTCGCTACTTGCTCATAACCAAATAACTACTTCCTTGATTTGTTAATTTTCTTCTGTATCCTCAAGCGGATCTTCTAACGGATCAATATTCTCTGGAATGATTGTCTCTGCCGTTTCAACATTCTTAGATTTTCTTCCCTGCTGTAGCTGCTGCTCCTCTAATAGAGCCTTCATCTTTGCCTTCTCCTGCTGTCTTTCTGACCAAGCTTCGAAATCATCAATACTATACTTTTGCTCATACTCCTCAAAGTAACGCTTATATTCAGTATTTCTCATCTCACGCACGCTCTTTAAATACTCATGCGTATCAAAGTTTCTGGACTCAAGCTCAATCATCGCTACGGCAACATTGGAACAGTGATCTGATACTCTCTCAATGTTTGTCAACAAATCGTTAAATGCAAAGCCCTGGGAAATTCCACATTTTCCAGACTGCAAACGATCTACATGACGCATTTTTAGTTCATCACACAACATACCAATAAGCTCACGAAGCGGCTCGATTCTAGCTGCCATCTGTAAGTCATCACGGCTAAAAGCCTGAACTGTACTTGTAACAATCTCCTTCATTGCAGCAATTAAGACATTTAATTCATATCGCGCTTCATCTGAAAAGACAATCTTCTTATCATAAAGTTCCTTTGCAGTTCTGGCAACATTCAGTGCATGATCACCCATACGCTCAAAATCACTGATTGTATGCAAAAATTTAGATACCTGCTTAGTCTGATCTCCGCTTAATTCCTTTCCAGTCAGCTGCATCAAATATGTTCCAAGCTTATCCTCATACTTATCAATCAGCACTTCTTTTTCTTCAATCTTTTGATATTTCTCATCAGAATATTTTTTCAGAAGGCTCACTGATCTTGATAAATTCTTACGCGCCTTTCTCGCCATACCATTCATCGCAGTATGACTCTGTGCAATTGCGATTGCCGGATAATTTAAGAAGCGTTCCTCAAGAAGATCAAAATCCTTTTGCTCATCAAGATCTTCCTCGTCATCCTTGATTAAAATGTAAACAAGCTTCTCAATGTATTTAATAAATGGTGACAAAATACAAATTGTTGCTGCACGAAAAACTGTATTCATCAGCGCAATATATACCGGCGTCATTACAACATTCATGAATTTAAAATGGAAAATTGCATTTAATGTGTAGAACACAATTGACCAGAACAGCATACCAAATAAATCGTTCAGCAAATAGATAAGAGCTGTACGTTTACCATTTTTATTTGTACCGATTGCAGACATTAAAACTGGACATGCTGCACCGACACCAATACCCATAACAATCGGAAGTGCTACTGCAAAGCTGATTCCTCCTGTTACAGACAGTGCCTGCAAAATACCAACTGATGCAGATGCACTCTGTAAAACTGCTGTGAAAAGAATACCAACTAAAATTCCAGCTGCCGGATTTGTAAACATTGTCAGCATGCTTCTAAATGTCTCACTATCCTTAAGTGGTGCTACAGCTCCACTCATTGTCTGCATACCAAACATTAAAATTGCAAAACCAAGCATAATCTCACCGACATGGCGATAGCTGTCCTTTTTCATAACCATACGGAAAACAATACCGATAATGGCAACAACTGCTGAAATAGTTGCTGTTGAAAGAAGCTGTGCAATGCCACCTGATCCCTCAATATAGGACAGACAGAGGATCCAGCCAGTGACACTCGTTCCGATATTTGCGCCCATGATAATACCAATTGACTGCGCAACCTTCATCATACCAGAATTTACGAATCCGACAACCATAACTGTTGTCGCCGATGAAGACTGAATAATTGCCGTTACTGCTGTTCCAAGCAATATTCCCTTTAGAGGGGTACTGGTAAGCTTATACAAAATCAGCTCCAGCTTGTTGCCTGCCACCTTTTTCAGGCTATCGCCCATGACCGACATTCCATAAAGGAATAGCGCTACGCCACTTAACAGTGACAATATGGATGTTACTCCCATGTTTACCTCTCATTCTTTTGACTTAGCACATTTTGTGCCCAAGCCTCTGATTTACTTGTTCGGCGGTTTTTACATAAGTTTTACTTTCTTTTTACTCGCAGAACAATTCCAGTATATCAATTATCTGTCGAAAATGGAACTAGCAAAATGACAAAAAATACAATATTTTGCTATTTATTTTGCAAAATATAAGAAATAGCTTCATCAATGTTATCACTCAGGCGACTATCTGACACACCAACCACATGAAACATACATGTATTTACCGGTAATAGCACTTTTTGTGCTGTACAAGATGCAACTGCCTGTGCCATCTTTGGTGTTATCTCGCCAAGCAGTGCATCTGCTGCAATGATTCCAATTGGTCCGACTACAAAATCAGCTCCTGACGTATTGACAACTACTGGATTTTCTCCTGTCGCTGCCTTCACAGCACCTGCCTTCATCATTGCTGATGTTGCCATCGCATTTGTGCCAACTGCAATCAGTTCCTTTGGATCACCCCCAGACTTAATCCATTTGTCAATAAATGCACTTCCCATACGGCCACCCTGACCATCAATTACCACAATTTTCATATTCTTTCACCTGCCAATTTTTCTAACTAGTCAAGCGGATATTCGCAATCCGCTTCGCTACTTGCTCATAACCAAATAACTGCTTCGCAGTTTATCAGGAGGGGCTTATACCCCTCCTGATACAAGGAAGTCCCCACCCACTGCTTATTGCTCTTCGCAATTGAAGCGGGGGACTTCCTTGATTTGTTAAAAAATACGTTATAAGTATACCACAAATCATCCATTAACGCTTCACCTTTTTTATGCATATTCTAATCACAAACAGCTCTCTGAGGTTTTCCATGAACAATTTTTCTGTAAACAATTCTTTAGTAAAAAGCAAACTAAAAACAGGTCTTCTTCACCTCGTTATTCTTGCTTTCTCTATTTTGATCTGCTCCCTTATAGGCTGCTCTTCTTCAAAAAATAATGCTCATTCAACTGCATCATCAACTGAAAATAACAAGGAGCTTACTCCTGTAACATTAAATGAAGTTGCTCACTCTATCTTTTACGCACCGCAATATACTGCTATTGAGCTTGGTTATTTTGAAGAGGAAGGTATTTTGCTGACACTCGACACCGGTTTTGGCGCTGATAAAACAATGACTGCTCTCATTTCCGGAAATGCTGATATCGGTTTTATGGGCAGTGAAGCCAGTATTTATACGTATAAAGAAGGTAATGAGGATTTTGCTATCAATTTTGCCCAGCTTACACAACGGGCTGGAAACTTTCTTGTCAGCCGAGAACAATATGATAGTTTTTCTTGGTCACAATTAAAGGGATCAACTGTAATTGGAGGCAGAAAAGGCGGTATGCCAGAGATGGTTTTTGAATATATCTTAAAGAAAAACGGATTAACTCCGCAAAAAGATGTGACGATAATACAAAATATTGATTTTGGTTCTACAGCTGCAGCTTTTTCGTCTGACATATCTCTAAGCGATTATACTGTCGAATTTGAACCACATGCAACGCTTCTTGAGCTGTCTGGTGATGGATATGTAGCGGCATCTCTAGGAGTTGATTCAGGGTACGTTCCATATACCGCCTACAGCGCCCGAAAAAGCTTTTTAAAGGCCCACCCTGATACAATACAGCATTTTACAAATGCTATTCAAAAAGGGCTTGAATATGTCAATTCTCACAGTGCAGCGGAGATTGCAAACGTCATTGCACCTCAATTTCCAGAAACAGATATCAAAACAATTACCATCATTGTAAATCGTTATCTTGAGCAGGATACTTGGAAAAATGATACCATATTCACAAAGGAAAGCTTTGATCTGCTTCAGGATATCCTGCTTGATGCTGGGGAGCTTGAACAAAAAGTGCCTTACGATGATCTCGTAACCACAACATACGCCAAAAATGCTGTCACAAAATTTGAATAGCATCATAAATAATTCTTAATAAATGGCGTCTTTCCTTTGCTTTACAATTTGATTAAAGTATGATATTTTATAAGTAACGCTAACAGAAAAGAGAAGCTTGTATGAAACGATTCAATATGCTGCACTGGGCAGCCTTTATATTAATTATCATTGCTCTACTCTGGCTGACCATCAGCTATTACTCACTGCGGGTTATTCCTTCCTATGCTTTTTTAGTTTTATTTTCCGGAGTTTTTTTATTAATTCTGGCAGAATACAGACGATCTAAAAAAAAGTAAGCACCATGGTGCTTACTTTTTTAATTACGATTTTCCCTCTTCGTCCAAATGAACTGTCGGAAGATTCCATCTTAGCTGTGCCGCTAATGCTCTAATTACAAGCACTGCAATTGCTCCCACTATCATAGATATATTTAGCGAAATGTTCAATTTTCTATAAAAAATAACGCAGATCACTGCACCAACAATACATGCTGTCGCATAAATATGCTTTTGAAAAATGTATGGAATTGACTCTGACATCATATCTCTTAGCAATCCGCCTCCAACACCAGTAATTGTACCGACAAACACAAGCAGGAAGTTGCCTGCATCAGGCCTCGTTGCCAGCGCCACCTCAATACCAATTACAGTAAAAATTGCAAGACCTAGCGTATCCATTACAAAAAGTACAAGACTATACATCTCACGAAAACCTACATGTGTCTGCTTTTTCTTATTTGCATAATGAATTACTATAAATGTGAGAATAGCTGTGACTGCCGCTATTAAAACATCTGTCGAATTGGTAAACATTCTCGGTGGATTTATTCCCAGTACAATATCTCTTGTCATGCCGCCTCCAGTGGCTGTGACAACTCCAAGCACGCAAACACCAAACAAATCCATTTTCTTTCGTATGCCAACCATAGCACCTGAGATTGAAAATGCGATAGTTCCAACCACATCCAAAATCCAAATAAATACATCCATATTCTTTTTCCCCTTAATAAAAAAACTCTCTGGCAAATCGTCAGGGAGCTTCGTAAAGATAAGCGCGAGACGGGATTCGAACCCGCGGCCCTCGCCTTGGGAAGGCGATGCTCCACCACTGAGCCACTCGCGCATTCTAAAATGCAAAAAACAATGCCCTGACCTAAAACTAATCAGAAGCATCATCCTCGCAATCATTTATTTCAATTCCATATACCTTCAAAACTGCACACAAACTTTTCATCTCAAACCTATTACCATTTCCTACCCTGACCTTTTGGTCAAGCCCTCGACCGATTAGTAGCAGTCAGCTCCATGCCTTACGGCACTTCCACCCCTGCCCTATCAACCTCGTCGTCTTCAAGGGGTCTTACTCTTACGATGGGATATCTCATCTTGAGG
>NZ_JAJEQN010000059.1:0-16056 GCF_020687335.1 Anthropogastromicrobium aceti | reverse complement strand
GCCATATAAAATTGCTATTCTGTCTGAATGCAAGCATTCACAGAAAGCAATTTTGCATGGCTCTGAATAGTTACAAATTTCCAATGAATACATTATCACAAAAGGAAGCTTCCTACAAGATAAATACCAAGTTTTGCCACGCCGCTTAAAACCATGACAAGCACTGGGTTCATCTTGCGAAACTGAATCAGATACACAGCAACAATAAAGATAATTACCATATCAATCTGTGTCTTCTGAATCAAAATCATACCTTCTGGCCAAAAAGCTGTAACTAGAATAGAAACACCTGCTGAAGCTATAAGTGCAACAACTGCCGGGCGAAGCATTCCTAGTATTCCCTGTAACAGATCCATTTTTCTGTAACGAAGATAAAGCTTTGCAAGAAGCGTAACTAAAATACATGAAGGAAGGATACATCCAGCTGTTGCAATAGCCGCTCCGCCAATACCCGCAACCTTTAATCCTACAAATGTTGCACTGTTTACTGCAATCGGACCAGGTGTCATCTGTGAAATCGTTATTAAATTAGTAAATTCTGCCATGCTAAGCCATTTGTGACTGTCAACCACCTGACTTTGAATAAGTGGCATCGCAGCATATCCGCCTCCAAAAGAAAAGGCACCGATCTGAAGAAAACTTAAAAATAACTGTAAGTAAATCATTTCTGCACCTTCTTTCTCTGTGCTAGTGTAAGAACTGCACCTAAAGCACCGCAGGCTAAAATAATCAATACTACATTGACATTACATACATAACCTGCTATAAATGCTGCAATCATAATGCACATAGATAATATACTTTTTGAGCGGACAATTCCGCTTCCCATATCAAATACAACACATGCAATTACTGCACCAACGCCTGCCTGCATTCCTGTCAGCACCTGCTGCACATACACATTTGAAGCAAACAACTCATAGAAAAATGAAATAACAGAGATGATTACAAATGGCGGAATAATTGTTCCTGCAATCGCCGCTATAACTCCAATAATACCTTCCAGCTTATAACCGACTACAATTGCACCATTTACAGCAATCGCGCCAGGTGTGGACTGCGCAATTGCAACAAGATCGAGCATCTCTTCCTCGTCAATCCATCCAAGTTCATCCACAAATTTCTTTTTCATTAATGACACGATGACATAACCACCGCCAAATGTAAAGGCACTCAGATATAGAGTAGACCAAAACAGTTTGAGCAGACGCATCTTTTTTGATGCTGTCTGCTCCAGATTTTTTTCCAACTTTTCGCTCATGACTTCTCCCATTGTCCGCCTGCTGCCAAACGGTTTTTGACCGCTTCCATACGCTGATCTAGTGTATTGATCATCTGCGCACATTCAAACAATTCTTTTTGAAGAGAATCCTTTTCAAATTCTGGAATCTCCTTTTTGTAGCGCAGCTTGTGTTCAAGACTTGCCCAAAAATCCATTGCGATAGTACGCAGCTGTACCTCAACCTTCATCAAACACTTTTCATTCTGAAGAAAAATTGGGACACGTACAATCAAATGAAGACTGCGGTATCCGCTTGGCTTTGGATTTTTAATATAATCCTTTGTCTCAAGCAGTTCAATGTCATCCTGATCAAGCAAACATTTTGCCAATGTATATATATCTTCCTGAAATGAGCATATTACTCTCACACCGGCAATATCATCAAGATTTTCCTCCATTGACTTTGCACTAAAGGATTTTCCTTTTTGAGCCAGCTTACGACTGATACTCTCCATTGACTTTAATCTCGTCTTTATCGTTTCAATTGGATTGCGATCATACTGAAGTAAATACTGTTCATTCAATACTTTAAACTTTGTCTCAATCTCCATAATTGCACAGCGATATTTCGACATAAGCTCATCAAATGGCCGTTTGTTGTCCTGAATCACATCGATTACATTCGAATTTAAAATCGCACTTCTAAGTACACGATCCATGATCTCTCCTGAAAATTCGATATGTTCAGTTCTGAGTTCTCTTATATCCATAGAAACCCCATTTCTGCGCATTAAATGCGCGGTTACTCTTTTTATTACCCTTCTTAAAGAAAGCTGCCAGCAACTGCCGACAGCTTTCTACTTATTTTTCTTAAATCAGAGACTTGTACAGCTCTGCAATTTCCTCTACGCTTGTCTCTCTCGGGTTACCTGGTCTGCACGCATCATCGTATGCGGACTGAGCTAAGAACGGGATATCCTCTTCCTTAACGATAGCCTTTAAGTCAGCTGGAATACCAACATCCTCAGACAGCTTGCGAACTGCATCGATTGCAGCCTTACGATACTCTTCCTGAGTCATGTTATCAACACCCTGAACACCCATTGCTCTTGCAATTTCACGATACTTCTCGCCAGTAGCCGGTGCATTGTACTCCATAACTGTCGGAAGGATAATTGCGTTTGCAACACCGTGCGGTGTATCATACAGAGCTCCTAAAGGATGTGCCATAGAGTGTACAATTCCAAGACCTACATTAGAGAATCCCATACCTGCAACATACTGTCCAAGAGCCATGTCTGCTCTTCCCTCTGGTGTGTTTGCTACTGCATTGCGAAGGCTTCTGGAAATAATCTCGATTGCCTTTAAGTGGAACATATCAGACAGCTCCCAAGCACCTGCAGTGATGTAACCCTCAATTGCATGAGTAAGTGCATCCATACCAGTTGCAGCTGTCAGTCCCTTTGGCATACTAGACATCATCTCTGGGTCTACAAATGCAACAACCGGAATATCCTTAGGGTCTACACATACCATCTTACGATTCTTCTCAACATCGGTGATAACGTAGTTGATTGTTACCTCTGCTGCAGTACCTGCAGTAGTCGGAACTGCAAAAATCGGAACAGACTTATTCTTTGTCGGTGCAACACCCTCAAGGCTTCTGATATCCTCAAACTCTGGGTTTGCAATTACAATACCGATACCCTTTGCGGTATCCATAGAAGAACCACCACCGATTGCGATCAGGTAATCAGCACCAGACTTCTTGAATGCTTCAACACCAGTCTGTACATTCTCGATTGTTGGGTTTGGCTTAATATTGGAGTAGATCTCATAATCAAGACCAGCTCCCTCAAGTACATCAATTACCTTCTTTGTAACACCAAATTTAATTAAATCCGGGTCAGAGCATACGAATGCTTTCTTAAATCCTCTTCCCTTTGCCTCGGTAGCAATATCCTTAATTGCTCCTGCGCCATGATAAGATGTCTCATTTAACACAAATCTGTTAGCCATTTGTTTCTTTCTCCTTTAAATTTATTTTTCATAAAGGAACTCTTCTGGAAGAGTTACCTTAAAATCAACCGCTAAGTCGCGGAAATTCTGCGGTGTGATTGTCTGACGCTTGTTTGGCTGCATGGACAGCATCTTTACAAGAATCTCTGCTGACTTCTCTACAGTATGCATCAGACCAAATGTCAAATCAAAGTCCTCACCTGCTGCAAACATACCATGATGAGCCCAGATTGCAACATCGTACTTCTTCATCAGCTCACTTGTAGCAACTGCAATGTCTCTTCCGCCTGGAACCATCCACGGAACAACACCTACACCATCTGGGAATACAACTGGGCACTCGGTAGCCATCTCCCAAAGCTCTCTTGTAAATACCTTATCCTCTAATGGAAGAACAAAGGTCAGCGCAATTACATTAGTGGTATGTGCATGATAAATAACACGATACTTACCATTTGTAGCAAGCTTCTTTACCTCATGGTTCATCAGATGAGACGGCAGCTCACTTGTTGGTCTTCCGCCATTTACAAGTCCCCATACGATACGGTAATTTTCACCCTTATCATCTACCTCAATCATGCAGATGGAATCTTCTGGTTTAATGATAACATTGCGGAAATACTTGCCGCTTCCTGTTACAAGAAAATATTCTCCTGCCAGATTCGGAACGCTAGTACCGATTGGCTTCCACTCCTTTGCCTCAAAGTTTTCCTTAACGGACTCTACCTCTTCCGGCTTTACACGATAAGAAAGGTTTCCGCCGTTTCTCTCATGCCAGCCCTGCTCCCAGCCATCGTTTGCCATACGAATGAATCCCTGAACAAATTCTGCATCTAAAAATCTCATGATTGTATTCTCCTGTCTGCTGTCAATAATCAATTTGTCAAACGCAAATTTCACTCTGCGCACTTGCCTACAGTATAGCCTATTTTTCACGAAAAAGAAAGTCTTTTTTTGACAAATATTATTTAATTTCGACTATAATAAAGCTCTGCGGTGCCATTTTGATCTCGCTGCTGCATTCAACAGTTTCCTTCGGTGCAACACACATCGGTTTTTTAGCACAGTTGTAATCAGTAAGTGCTGCGCACATAACAGTCTCTTTAACTGGTGTCAGTGCCTTTCCTTCCTCATTCTCAAGGTCAATGCTTACTTCATTGTCTGTTGTATTTACAAGCTTAACTATTGTAGTTTTATCTTCAGTTTCGCCTGCGCTGCAATAAATTCCCTGTGCACGAAGCTTTTCAATCTGATCTCCCAGATCAAGTGTGCTCTCTGCACGGAATTTTGAAAACAGTTTCTGTACATAATAGCTTGGTGTTCCCCAACTAGTATTTTCATCCATCCAAATCAGATCTGGTGCCCACTGCGTATAATTTACTCTTGCAAACAGCGGTGCATATGAGGAAAGTGCTACTACATCGGCATTTCTCTCAATTCCTGTCAAAAATGCTGCTTCACTGATACCAGCCTTCCAGTTATTCTTGCTGACATGGGCAATATTAATTTCCGGATCATGAGCTGCGTACTCACCGGCAAATACCTTTATATCTCTCGGATAATTATCGTAAAAATCATTGTGATCTAAGAACCACTGCGGTGGCATATAATAATGCTCATCAATTGCATAAACAAAGTTTGGATTGTTCTTCTTTTCCTTGCGGTAGAACTCCCATGCATCGGTGTAATGATTTGAGGTAACATCCGGTCCTGCTGAACCAATAAGCTTTATCTCTGGATACTTTGCATGGATACGCTGTTCGAAAATCTTATAGCGTGCAAAGAAATCTGTATTATCCATCTGCCACTGCTCATTTCCAATTCCAAGATATTCAAGTCCAAACGGTGCCTTATGACCAAGCTGTGCTCTAACCTTTCCCCACTCACTTGACTCGTCGCCATTTGCAAACTCAATTAAATCAAGCGTATCCTGAACCATCTGTTCAAACTCTGCACTTCCAATTTCCATGTACTCATAAGACTGATACTGACATGCCATTCCTACATTCATAACAGGAAGCGGCTTTGCACCAATCAGATCACACAACAAGAAAAATTCATAATAACCAATTCCAAGTGTCTGGTTGTAGTGAGAAAATTCACTGTGGAAATCGTTTTCCTTGCGGTTGTTATGTACAGCCCAGCGGTTCCAATTGCACTTTCTGTCTTCAATGCGCTTTAATGTATCCTTGAAACGATAACGGTTGGACATTGTATTTCCTTCTACAATACAGCCTCCTGGGAAACGCATAAATGCCGGCTTTAATGCCTGTAAAATCTCAAAGGCATCCTTTCTAAATACACCTGCAACTGCATCTGCCGGAATCATGGAAACAAAGTCAAACTCAGCTGTTCCTTTTTCTGCAAGTGCCAATACAAACAGCGCACCATTTACGTCATCTGATGCAGTTACAGTAAGTGTATACTTGTGCCAGTAGTGCATCTTATCTTCCTCTGCCATATGCACACTGCCCTCTGCATATGTTACGCCATCCTTTACAACCTTTGCAGTGATCTCTCCTAAAAAGCTGACTGCTCTTGCATAAAAGGAAACGTTATATGCAGCACCTTTCTTTAAGGTAATTCCGCTATATGCCTGATTGGAAAAGCCAGCACCTGCCTCATTTGCTGTAAAGCGAAGATAATGAGGATTTTCATCAGAAACGGGACTTCCACAAACGACCTGCAAGCGAGCGCTGTCCTCTGCCGGGTATGCCTTCCAGCCATATCCCCCGTCAAAAATTGTATAATAATCACCCTTATCACCATAGCAATCTACAAATTCAAAGTTACGGTTTTCAATAAGCTCTGCATAAATGCCGCCATCTGCACCATAATTAATATCCTCAAAAAATACTCCGATCAGATCCTTTGAAATTGGTGTTGTTTTTTTCTGTGATACTGTTAATTTCATGATTTCGTATCTCCTTTTCCTTTCTGTTGATATTTTCTAATTTTTTGTTTTATGCTTCGTTTTGTTTTTGCAAAAACTTAGCTGTTTTCTTTGCCTTTATTTGCTGTTTTCTTTTTCGACACCATTTTTTTCGCATATGTCATTTAAGCAGCAGCGATGACAATATGGCGATGTTCTTGCCGTACAGATCTCTCTTCCGTGAATAACAAGTCGATGACAAAAGTCACTGCCTTCTTCTGGAGGAATCAGCTTCCATAATGCCATCTCAACCTTCTTTGGCTCCTTTATACCATCTACCAGACCAATGCGATTCGAAAGTCGAATGCAATGTGTATCAGTTACAATTGCCGGCTTTCCAAATACATCTCCCATAATCAGATTTGCACTTTTTCTGCCAACACCCGGAAGCTTCAACAGCTTATTAAAATCATCTGGTACCTTGCAGTCATACTCATCGCGAAGCATTGTCATGCAAGCCTTTATGTCTCTTGCCTTACTTTTTCCAAGTCCACATGGACGCACAATCTCTTCAATATCTGATTCATCTGCGTCTGCCAGAGCACTGATTGTTGGAAATTTTTCATAAAGCCCTGGAACAACCTGATTTACTCTGGCGTCTGTACACTGTGCTGCAAGACGCACGCTGATTAAAAGCTTCCATGCATCCTCATACTCAAGCGTACATCCTGCATCAGGATATTCTTTTTTTAAACGTGCAACTGTCTCAAGCGCAAGTTCTTTTTTTGTCATATGTTCCTCCCAAAAACCACAGCAGTTTCCGCATCCTCATAAGCACGAAGAAGCTCTGCCACGCTCCATGCCTGCGCAAAGCAGCCTCTTGATTCAGCAGGACATTCACCATCATAAATCTCAGCAATTTGTCCCAGACATCCTTCTGCAAGTGCTGCATTTAGCTGGTCTAGCTGATGCAAAACCTCCTTTGCTGTCTGCTTTGGCTCATCAGAAAAGCGAATGCATGCACGATAATATGCACCAAGCGGATATGCCCACACAGTTCCCTGATGATATGCCATATCACGCTCAAACTGAGTACCGCCATAATGTGGATGAAACTGCGGATCATACAGAGAAAGACTTCTTAATCCCACTGGTGTGTAAAGCTCTCTTCTTACCTGTGCAAGAATTGCTTTTGCCTGTTTTGCTTCAATCATAGTAAATGGCATTGTCAATGCAAAAATTTCATTGCAGCGAACCTGCTTTGACGCATCATCTGGCTCTCCATTTTCAGGCAGTACATCATAAAGTGTACCGTCTGGCTTTGTAAATTTCTTTAAAAAGCTCTTTTTGATTTTTTCTGAAAGCACATCTAGGCGCGCTGCCTTTTCTTCTTCACCCTGCTTTTTTAAAAGCTCTCTCACTATACAAACAGCATTATACCAGTATGCATTGATCTCAACTGGCTTTCCATGGCGTGGTGTTGGCAAAATATCACCAAACCGCACATCCATCCACGTCAGCTGCCACAGACCATTTCCAGCCGCAAGAAGTCCATCCTCTTCCATATGAATGTTATAATCTGTTCCTTTTTTATACCAGCTGATGATCGACTCTGCTGTTTTAATTGCTTCTGCTTCAAAGCTAGGATCACACTCTTTCTCTGTCACATGCTGCAGATATTCCCAAAGAGCATTTATAAATAGCAATGATGCATCTACTGTATTATACATCACCTCATCCTTACCCTCTGGAAAGAGATTTGGCATGATTCCCCTGCGGCAATAACGCATAAATGTTTGTAAAATACTCTTTGCTGCCTCCATCTGGCCAATTGCAAGCGTACATCCATAAAAAGCAATCATCGTATCACGGCCCCAGTCACCAAAAAATGGAAAACCTGCCATAATACTCATGCCGTCTGTGGAATCACGTCTTGTCAAATGTGCCTGTGCACTTACAGCTAACTGACGAGCCGTTTCACTTACTCTTCCACTTTGCTCCATAACTGCTTTCTGGCGCTCATGCTCCTGATTCCATAAATGAGAAAATACTGCTGAAAGATCATTCTGTGTTTTTTCTTCTCTTTCGCGCTGTATATTCATCCAGTTTTCATCCATGCCATAAATCAAATTAAGCATAACACTGCCATTTAACACACGCTTATCAATATCTTCTTCTGTTGTATGCGCTGACTTGATTTTATGAATCTTTCGTCCGCCGCCCCAGCCATCTCGTCCGTCAGGTCCATCCTGATCAAAACGATACCACTGTACTTGTTCTTCTTCCATCGACTCGATATCACCATCTGTATCAAGATACAAACTTGCCTCTTTTGTTGACATAAAAAGGCGATCTGCTTTTTTTCGGCAGCTAATCGTCTCGTATGTAAGTGGACGATCATTTTTTGAATGAAAACCATACACTGGAATAACCTCAATCCATGCATCCACGCCCTCATCTGCATAAAGCTGATACTGTATTGCCAGACTGTTTGTTCCATATACAAGTGTCAAACGTTTTGTGACACGCACACCCTCTGCCATATATTCCCAAGAAGGCAGTCCGTCATAAAAAAAGCTGTCCAGAAAACGAAAACCCGCTGCATCATCTGATGATGTAACATACGCCTGTGAATCCAGACGATAAGCATTGCTGCCCACATGAAGAATCTCTTCTATTCGGCGCACCATGGCAAAACGCTTTGTTGGTGCCACAAGCGCTGCCGTGAGCAAATTGTGGTCATGACGCGCATTTGAACCAATCACTGTCTGGCTGCAGTAGCCGCCAAGACCATTGACCAAAAGAAAACTATGTTCTTCTCCACGCTGCAGTGTTTTCCAATCTGATCTTCCCAAATAAAAGTCCATAATTTTACATCCTTCTTTATATTTTCTCGAATTGCTTCGACAAAAGTATACCATAAATTATTTATCATGACAATGGACACAGACTGAAGAAAAAATTATATTTTTGCGCACTAAAAAGCGGGCATCTTTTCTTCTTTTTTGATGCCCGCTGTCAAACTATTTCATCCATCGGATTTTGCCTCTTTCAATTATTTAGTTTTATTTGTTTTCCGTTCCTCTTCTTTATCTTCTTTTGCCTTCGTTAGCTTGTTACTTTTATGTTATCGGTCTTCTACCGTTCTCCTATTAAACTAACTTCATTTCATTCATCTATCTTTATTCTTAATTCTTCACTACAAACCTTTATGAGACTTGAAAAACATTTATCTGACTTCGTCTGATAATTCTTATTTGTTTTTCTTTTTTATTCTCTGCCTATTAGCCTTTCACTACGCCATTGGACTGTACTCCACTTCATACATTTTTGTTCTTCTATGTACTTTCTGCTTTTGTACTTTGTACATTTACTTTCTATGCCATCGGACTGTACCTCTTTCCAATCGTTTTGCTTTTCAGCTTTCTTTCTGATCTCTTCTAATACCACTTACCGTCCCATTGGTCCGTACCTCTTTTCGATCATTTTTGCTTTTCAGCTTTTTTAGATTTTGATTACTATCCCATTGGACTGTACCTCCTTTTTTAGATTTCTTGTAAGATTTATTTCTAATATCTTACTTGAGTTGTTTTTCTTTGTTTGTGACTTCATTATATCCTGTCTCTTTCTATTTGTCAAGTACTTTTTTAAAATATTTTTCATTTATTTTCACTGTTCATTTTTCATTTCTTAATTATCAGAATTTTCTAACATTTTTAACAAGGTAGCTATTCGCAATCCGCTTCGCTACTTGCTTATCTACGTTAAAAAAGAGGAGGGATTTCTCCCTCCTCTGGCTGCTTATCTGGCTGCTTATCAGAAGCCCTTCAGCTTGAAAATAATTGTTTCATAGCATGAATTATCTTCGCGTTGATCTGTAATCGCAACAATCACATTTCCCTCTTCATCCATGCAGGTTCCATTTACATATGGCCAATTTAAAGTTCCAAATAATTCTTCATAAGAAACCTCTTTGAGGATCGCACCATCAAAACCAACAAAGATTACATTTTCCATCCAACTGTCAAATATAACCCAGCCATTTTGTGTCTGCTCAAATGCAGATACACCTTCTAACATACCGCTTTCTGTATCTGTTGAACTAATTGTCATCACTTCATTCCAATTATTATCATAGATATTAAGCAATGTCTCTGATTCCTTATATCCACATACTGCCTGATAGTCCTTTGTTACACTGACTGAATTGATACCCTCAACTGGATCAATTACACGTTCTTTATTAGTTCCTGTTTCAAAGTCGTATTCTGTGATACTGTTGCTGTAGCTCCATCCAACTGCTTTCTTTCCTGATGGATGCAGTGACACCATTACGCAGTAATTAAGCAGCACTTCATTCTCTTCTGTACCCCATCGAACAAGCGGTCCGCCATTTCCAAGTGCATACAGATTTCCATCTTCGTCTCCAAAGATATTTTCAACATCAAAATCAAAATAGACATCTCCTTCATATGCGAGTCCTCCATCTTCATCACTGTACTCGCTAACGTCTCCATCTGTAAGTACATAATACCAGCCGCCTGATTTTGCTACTTTTGAATATCCATTATTGAAGGTAGGATATACAGTATCAATTGGAAGATATTCTGCTTCAACTGTGAAATTTCCTACTTGAACTGGTTCTGTATCTTTTGGAACATAAACCTCTCCATCCCAATACCATGGTGTTTTTGTTTTAGTGTATTCCTTTTTATGGAATGTAACATTATCTATCAGTTCTGTTACACGAGGATCCTCAGGATCTCCATATACCATAATTTTTGCATACATAGCAGATTCTTGATCGTATCCAAAAAATGCTTTGTAATAATCATTTTCTCCCTGAACAAATTCCATTCCTCCGATTGAAACAGTTTCGCAGGAATCCTCTACAATCACATCATAAGCATTGATTCCAAAATCATATAGCTCAGATGCATAGTCAAGCGGGGTATTGATGCTTGCATTAATTCGCACGTAAATTCCATCATCCGGAATACTTAACTCCACATAAGATCCATAATCTGAACTATATGAGTACTCACTATATTCCCAGTCCGAACTGTATCTAACTGTCACATGAATCTGCTCTGCTTCCTCAAACTGCTTTTCTGCTTCTGTCGGAGTGGTCTCCCCCGTCGTATTTACTTTGCTTCCATGTGCCTTTCCCGTAGACACTGTCTCTGCCTGTGTACATAAAACACCAGACATGACCATAATAATAGCTAAAATCCACGCTGCGTACACTTTTTTTCTCATAGGCCTCTCCTTTCTGAACTTAATTGTTGTCTCACTTTTGCTATATCTTTGTTCTTTTAGTATATACAATTCCTATGAGAAAAAGAATACTCTTTTGTGTACTTTTTAATATCCTGGTGTTACTAATCCCAGACGGCTTGCCGCAACTGCCAGCTCTGTGCGATTTCGATAACCTGTCATATCCTTTAAATGTGATATATATTTTTTTACAGTGTATACTGAAAGATGAAGCGTCTTTGCAATCTCTTCATCCATTTTTCCTGCTGATAACTCTCTCAAAACATTCATATGCTGCCAGTCAATCTCTGTGCTCCATGCATTCCCAATCTTAACAACTGGTATTTCATCCGGATAAACATTTTCTCCGTTAATAACTGCGCAAATTGCCGCAGTAATCTCACTGTCATCAGAAAGTTTGTAGCAGAATCCCTCGATTTTTGCCTCACGCGCTCTTCGTAAAAGTTCCGGATCAAGCTGCGATGTCAAGATAAGAATTTTCACAGCCGGAAAATTTTTTTTAATTTTAACAGCAGCCTCTAGTCCACTAGCATTCATTGCCGTGCAGACATCCATTAAAATCAGATCAATATGTTCACGGCAGCAATATGCCTCTGCCATCAGCGCATTTTCAATCACATATGATATAAAGATTTTCTCCATCTTATCTAACACCATTTCCAGATGGCGCGCTGCCATTGGATCATCCTCTACAATCATTGTGCGATATCTTTTTCTTTTTGTATTTACCATATGCCTGCCTTTCTGCGCTTTTGCGCTCAAACTTATCTGTAACTTTACTAGCAGGTACAGATAAGTTTAACAGTAAGGCTAAACCTTGGCGTCCATTCAATTGTGACCACTCCTCCAGCTGCCTCAATCTGCCTGATCAAACCTGCCAGTCCACCGACTGGTTCTATTGGTCCCTTCGGCTTATTTCCATCATTTTGAAAACTTAATATTTGCCATCCATTTTCTTTTTTACTTTCGATTCGAAGCTTCCGTGCATCTGCGTGACGAACTGCATTTGTAAGTGCCTCTACTGCAATTTTCACTGCGAGTTCCCGAATTTCCTGCTCTTTTGGAAAATCTCCTAAAAACACAAGTTTCACACCTACTGCATTTGCTGTCTGAATCAGATACGTAAGCGGATCTTTTGTCTTTGTACGCCGCTCTCCTAAATCGAAAATCGTAATTGTTTTTTTCCAGGAATCTAATGCTTCCAAAACAGCATCCTCACCTTTATCATCCAAAAGTGCTCGTCTTGTCTGCATAAGTGTTCTTCCAAGCTCATCATGAAAGCGCATCTTTGCCTGAAGCAATTCCTCATCTCTTGCTGCCTTCACAATCTGCTTTTGATATTCCTGAAGGCGTTTTCTAATCTGAAATAATGACTTATTTTTTCGTTCCTGTTCACACAAAAGTCCATACAGATCCGTCGTATCTGCTGATGTAATTTCCACGATTTCTTCGCCGTCCAACTCTAGTATTGACCTTGTAAATGTTCTGCACTCTCCATTTGCAAAGCGGATCAAGTATTGATTTTCTTTTGTAAGCTCTGGCCGTTTTTCGCACACAATTCCATTTTGCAAGTTTCCGTCTGCAATTCTGTCCCAAAAATATGTTGCATTTTGCAGCGACTCTCCTATAAGCCTATAGCTTAACGATTCCATCATTCGATTTAAAAATAACACATTGCCTGATTGAGCCGCAAAGCATAGCCCCATTGGAAGATTATCACCGCCTTCCTTGATCGCTGCTCTGCGATTTTGAAACATATTTCTCCACATGAATTATCCACTCATCCTCTTCCATAATAACCTTATATATGGTATTTTCATCAAACACTGCATGTACCTGCTCGATCATTACTGGCTGTCCATTCTTTTTTTCTAATCCTTGCGCAATCATCATTCTAAGTGCAAGATTTCCATTGTCTGTGCTTATTCTAACAAAAATAGTTTCCATTGTCTTTAAAAACAACTCTATAATCTGTTCAAAGCAATCATACATCTGCAGTACTAATAAAAATGGTACCTTGCCCTCTTTTGTGCAAAAAACATCACCGTCAACTCCAGCCCATTTCATATTGTCAACTGACTCTCTAATGCAAAATAAAAGTTCATCCAGTAAAATCTGATCATTTTTTTGCCCCAAAAACAAAAGATTGCAGCGGCGCTTCATATAAGTTCCAATTACGCTGATCTTAAAAAGCTGTTCTCTCGCTGTATTCTCTTTTTTTTCTGAAAGCTCAGATGCAATTTGCTGAATTGTTTTTTTCATATCAGCTTCTATCCTGTCATAAAGCTGCGTCTGAGCTGCAATTTTGGCCTGCTTTTCTTCTATTTCATTTTCTGCCTTTAACAATGCATTGCTGACTTCAAGCTCTTTCTCGCTTTTTTGAAGTGACTCTAGCAATGTATTAAGTAGAGATATATCCTCCTGCCAGACTACAAAACCTCCCTTTATTGCACCTGCCTTGACGCGGACATTTTTTTCTGTACAGCATCCTGTCTGCATTGCCTGCCTAACCATCTGCTCAGATAATAACGAGCTATTATGACTACTTGCCAGTATACTCGCATCATTTCGTCTGATCTGTGCATTTAGCGTGCTGCCATTAAAAAATTGTTCATAGCCTGTATTAACAGGAATGAGACCACTCCACATACAACACGTAATGGAAATCATCACAAGCTGACAGATTACTGATGTCATATCTCCTGCTATTAATCTTAAAACTTGTATTTTGGCAATATACGATATAGCATAAATTCCAATCAGAATAATTGGCACAAACGGCAGAAGCTTTCTCTTTTTGCTGTGTGGTACCTTTGCACCTCGCATCATAAATAATAATGTCATGCACATACATACAGCTACCCATATCATTACTATATAATATCCCCACGAATAATGATACTGATCATCTGACCAGAAAGTTTCCTCTCCAAATGAAAAAACAGCCTGATGAACATCATTTGTCATTACAAGTACAAAAAGTGCAGTACTAATCCCTGCTGCAAAAACGCTCCATAACGGCAGTCTGTAATCCTCTGATTTTCTAATGTGAAGCGATGTGTACAAACAAAAAAGAGGAATAAAAATCATTGGAAGATAATAGCTGTACCACAAATATCTTCCCCATACAGATGTATTTGGCAGCCTAAATTTTACTGTGCGCACAATCATCCAGAAAAGCATAAGGAAGACTATCGCACTTAGCCATCTTTTTACTGTGCGCACGACAACATGACGGCGCAGCAAGATGCCCCAGACAATATATGTAATAAAATAAATTGCTGTGCGTCCATCACTTAGCCACACAGATAATTTTAAATTTGTGGTCAGGCGCGCCACATGGCGAAAAATCACAGCTGCTGCTACTGCCAGAATCCATATGGTCACAAGTGCCACTTTTCGTATTCGTTCTCTCCCCAATGTTCTGCCCTTTCACTGTACTTGTATATATCATCTGCCGTTTAAACACATTTTTTCATCACAGCTTCACAACCTGATGACCTGCCGCTTTAAGCAAACGATTCATAACAGCAAAGCCGCAGCCACTTGTATCAAAGCTCTCTGAGTAGATAAAATCTACATTTTCTTCATCAAAATCTCTAAGTGCCCTAAACAGATTATGCGCAACACTATCCATTGAAATCCGGCTTCCAACTGAAATAACTACATCTGCCTTATACAACTCTTTGGACTCATCTGTTGCCATAATTCCAATACGAAGCCCCTGCTCTCTCTTCTTTTTTGCCTCCTCATTGATATAAGTAATCACCTTATCCTGCGCGCCTTCCACTAAAACCATAGATGCCTTTGGCGCATAATGGCGATACTTCATGCCTGGAGCTTTAGGATGCACATCCTTTCCTACCTGACGATAAACTGCAGCATCTGTCTCTACTGTGCCTAATACCTGCTGCAGCATCTCTGGTGTTACAAAGCCAGGGCGAAGCAACATCGGCACTTCTCCAGTCAGATCAATAATTGTCGATTCCACACCAATTCCAACATCACCGCCATCAATGATCATTTCGATTCGTCCATTCATATCTTCAATTACATGGCTTGCGCTTGTCGGACTTGGACGTCCTGAAAGATTTGCACTAGGCGCTGCAATTGGCATCTTACATTCCTGCAATAATGCCCTAGCCACCAAGTGGGACGGCATACGAATCGCAACAGTATCAAGACCGCCTGTTGTCTCGTACGGAATATTGTCAGCCTTTGGCAAAATCATGGTCAGTGGTCCTGGCCAAAATACATCGGCAAGTGCTTCTGCTCGTGCAATAATCTTTGCGTTATCTGTCTTTATGAGCGGATAGAACTGTTCCATATCAGCGATATGCAAAATCAATGGATTGTCAGATGGACGTCCTTTTGCAGCATAGATTTTCTTTGACGCCTCCTTATTTAATCCATTTCCGCCAAGACCATACACAGTCTCAGTTGGAAATGCAACAAGACCGCCCTGTGCCCACACATCTGCGGCTTCTTTTGCGGTTGCTTCTATATTTTCTTTTGTTATATGAATAATTTTTGTCTCCATTTTGTTATGGTCCTTTTATTGTATTTTCGGATTAATATTATGATGTTGTGGTCAAAAGGTATTTTGCCCCCAACTGATATCCACGAATTGCTCCGTTGCTATGCAACTTTCGCAATTCTAAAAACA
>NZ_JAJEQN010000058.1:0-16289 GCF_020687335.1 Anthropogastromicrobium aceti | reverse complement strand
ATGTATCAAAAAGAAAAGAACATGATTGAAGAAATCATTCGTTCAAGAAAAAAGATTATGAATTCCGGTATTCGTACTGTTTAATTTCATAGTCACGGGTATTTGACTTAGTATCCATCTGGGAGATCTTGTGGCCCAGAGAACGCGAATGTGAAGATTCAGTTCCATCGAATCGACACAAATGTGGTCGTAGGACTGCTTGTTCGCGAGTTTTGTTGCTCCGGAACAGATGTGTCTGCCAAAGTCCTTGCGATGTACGCAGACACTAGAACTCCGTCAAAGGAACCACAGTGGCTTGCCGCTGGGTTAAGTCAGTGAGACACTTGTAAGAGCAAATAATACAAAGGCAATTCTTGATGCATCAGAGAAAACTGATCGTGCATTTTTGGCAGGTGCAGTTGCAGTGGGGGCTAAGGTTGAAATTGAGACTATGCCTGGATATCTGCCAACAATTCCAGTCGATGCACCAGAGGAACTGGTTGAGGCGGCAAAGCTTGCAGCAGGTGACAAGTATAATGTGAATGTAGTTGATGCGACAAGCACACCGAGCGGTGGTTCAACAGATGTAGGAGATGTACAGCATCTTCAGCCAGTATTTACCTTTAACACAGGCGGTGCAGTAGGAAGCGGTCTTCATAGTGTTGATTTTGATGTGAATGATGAGGAACTTGCCTATATTGTTACGGCAAAAATATTTGCACTTACAGCCTATAGATTGTTAAAGGGCGGTGCTGTAGCTGCAAAAAAGCTTGTGGATGACTACAAACCTATATTTACAAAACAGGAATATATTGACTTTATGGAATCTATGATAAGCAAAAAGACCGGCGGTGCACCGGTCTTCGAGGAAGAATAATATAGAAGCTTATCTAGCCAGCCAGCCGCCATCAACAGCAAGTGTAAAACCATTTACGTAAGATGAAGCATCGCTGGCAAGAAAAACAGCAGCCCCCATTAAATCATTGGAGGTTCCCCAGCGTCCCGCCGGAATGCGGCAAAGAATAGCATCATTTCTGTCACTGTCCTGACGAAGTGCAGTCGTGTTGTTTGTCGCCATGTAGCCCGGCGCGATTGCGTTTACATTAATATTAAGAGAAGCCCATTCATTTGCAAGCGCCTTGGTGAGACCCATCACGGCGCTTTTGCTTGCTGTGTAGGAAGGAACGCGGATGCCGCCCTGAAAGCTTAACATAGAAGCAATATTGATAATTTTACCACCGCCCTGTGGGATGAAGAACTCATTCGTCATGGCCTGAGACAGGAAAAAGACAAGCTTTTCATTTAAATTGGTGACAAGATCCCAGCTTGCTTCTGTGACATTTACGGCATCCTCGCGGTGAATGATTCCAGCATTGTTTACAAGAATATCAACGCGGCCTGTCAGTTTTTTGCAGGCATTTGCAACTGTCTTTGATGCATCTGGTGCAGAAAGATCTGTAAGTACTTCAAAGAAAGTACCGCCAACAGCCTCCACCTTTGCAGCAGTCTCGGCGCAGCTTCTTCGTGCAATGCCGATGACAGTTGCTCCGGCTTCGGCAAAGGCTACGCAAAAGCCCTGTCCTAATCCAGTGTTTGCGCCAGTAATAACAGCAACTTTTCCATTCAAACGAAACAAATCTAAAATCATATCTTTTTTTCCTTTCCTTTTTGTGTTTTTGCTTGTTATTACTATATTGCTTTTTAGAAGGAAAATATAGTATAATAAGCTCAAGAAATAGCATAATCGGAGCTAAATGAAGGAGGAACGAAAATTACATGGAGCAAAAAACGGTAGTGGATACAAGTCTTCGTGAGCTTCGCCGTCATGGAAGTGACGATTTTCCAATTGGAATTTACAGGGATGACTTTTCAGAGTTTGAGCATGGACAAATTGCATGGCACTGGCATGATGAGATTCAGTTTGCTTACATTATAAAGGGGACGATTCTCGTGCAGGTAGGAACTAGCGAATTTGTGTTAAAACCAGGGGAGAGTATTTTTATTAATACGGGAATGCTTCATCGCCTTGTTCCAGTAGATGAAAAAAGACGTGAATTGATAAATAGCGAGTCAGACACTCATGTGATTGATTCCTTTGTCTGTTCGTGGAAATTAGCAGAATCTGATCGTCTTTCGCGTGCATATAGGGAGTGTGTGGCACCGCTGCTTTTGGCAAAGACTGATGGATTTGCATTAAGTAAAGAAGAGTCGCAGCTTTTAAGAAAAATGGCAGAGCAGTACAGAAAAAAAGAAACTGGATATGAAATGGCGGTGAAAGGCTGCCTCTGTCTCTTGTGGGCAAGTCTCGTAGAGAAGGGAATAAGCGCAGCACGGCAGATATCGCTCAAAGAGGAACGAGACTTGGCACGAATTAAGGATGCAATGACATATATGCAGCAAAATTTTTCATGCAAAGTCAGCCTTGAAGATGTAGCACAGGTGGTTGCTATAAGCAAAAGTGAGCTGTGCCGCTGCTTTAGGCGTGTCTTAAAGGTCAGCCCAATGGAATATTTGATTCAGTTTCGCCTAGAGGAAGCTAGTCGGCAGCTGTTATCAACTGATAAAAGCGTGACTCAGATCGCGCTTGAGACCGGATTTGACAGTCCGTCACATTTAGGACGTTTCTTTTTAAAAGAATTTGGATGTACGCCAAGACAGTATCGAGGGAGAAAACGTTAATATAGCTCTGAGGTGTATGGCTCGTATTAAAAAAATGAAATATAATTAGGAAAGGATATAACTATGCGTTTTTATATAGCAGACTGCCACTTTTATCATGAGGCACTGAATACAAAGATGGACAAGAGAGGATTTGCATCAGCAGAGCAGATGAATGAGTATATGATACAGCGCTGGAATGAAAAAGTGAGAAACTGCGATGAGACGGTGATTCTAGGTGATTTTTCATTTGGTGATGCGATGCAGACAAATTCATTACTTAAACAGTTAAACGGAAAGAAGTATTTGATTGAAGGAAATCATGATCGCTATCTGAAATACCGTCGATTTGATAAAAATTTGTTTGAATGGATAGAGCCATATAAAGAAATTCATGATAATGGGCGAAAAGTTATATTGAGTCATTATCCTATTATGTGCTATAATGGTCAGTATCGGCTAAATGAGAATGGGGAGCCAAAGACATATATGTTATATGGACATGTACATGACACAAGAGATGAGCTTCTTATAGATCGTTTTATCCGAATAACAAAACAAACATCTTTTCTTGATTTTGAAGGAAAAGAAAAAACGATTCAGTGCTGCATGATTAACTGTTTTTGTGTTTTTTCAGATTATGCGCCGCTTACATTAGATGAATGGATAGAAAATGATCAGATGCGCAGAAAATATCTATCGGAAGAGTTTCCAGCCTAAGACAAGAACACATGTAATTATTATACAATAAAGTGGAGGAATAAATGGGGAAATGTAACAAAATGTGAGAAAGAAATATGTTGTATGATTGACAATGAAGAAAAATGAGGTTATATTGAAAATACTTAAACGATTGAGAAAAGGCGGGTGAAGTGACGATGGTTTCGTTAAAAGATATTGCAGCGGCCTGCGGCGTGTCAGCATCAACGGTCAGCAAAGCACTCAACGATCTGGATGACATCAGCGAAAAAAGAAAAGCGATGATCCGCCAGAAAGCGAATGAAATGGGCTATTTGCCGAATATGGCAGCCCGTGCATTGAAAACAAAAATGACTCACAATATAGGCGTCTTGTTTATTGACGACTATCATAGTGGTCTGACACATCCGTATTTTGCACCGGTTTTGGAGAGCTTAAAGACGGAGGTGGAAAATCTTGGATATGACATTACTTTTATCAATAAGAATGTAGGCGGACGAGAAATGTCATATCTGGAGCATTGCCGTTACCGCAACGTTGACGGTGTTGTGATTGCAAATGTAGATTTTACAAAAGAAGAAGTGGTTGAGCTTGTAGAAAGTGATATTCCGGTAGTAACAATTGACCACGTTTTTAATAATTGCCCGGCAGTTGTGTCGGACAATATAAAAGGTGTTAGAGAACTGACGGAATATGTAATCAGTATGGGACATAAAAAAATTGCGTACATACATGGTCAGCAAAACAGTGTTACCAAGGTGAGACTGGCAAGCTTTTACCGCACCATGGAGGAACATGGACTGTCAGTGCCGGATGAATATGTGCCAGAGGCACCATATCTTGAGGCAGAGGCAAGTGCAGATGTGACAAAGAAGCTTCTTGCACTTAAAAATCCACCTACCTGTATTCTGTATCCAGATGATTATACGGCAATCGGAGGAATTGCGGTGATTCGTGAGGCAGGATTGTCCATACCATCAGATATTTCAGTGGCAGGCTATGATGGAATTTCGCTGATTCAGCAGTTTCAGCCAAAGCTTACGACATATGCACAGGATATGTCTGGTATAGGAAAGGCAGCAGCACAGGCAATTGTAGATCAGATCGAACGGCCAAAGAGTGCGCTTGTTGAGTTGATTGTAAAGGCAGGAGCAGTAATGCCGGGAGCATCGGTTCGTTGCCTTAACGAAAATGAATAATTAGAGGAAATAAACGAAAAGCGTTGAGAAAACAAGCTGGTTTGTTTCGAAAAACGAAAAGAGTTCGGAAAGCGTTTGCTGAAAGAACTCTTTTTTTGTATGCAAAAGCGACAATTTATACAATACTGACACAACTCACAGCGAAACGAGGCAGAAAAAGTAGAAAAAAATATATAAAAATTTTAAAAAAGGTATTGCATTTTGGTTAAAAGTGTTGTATAGTTCAAGTATGAAAACGATTAAGTAATTTGCGAGAGGAAAGGTACGGAGATTACGGAAAAGGAGTGAGAAAGGGATGAAAAATTTTCTTCATAACACATGGAAACACAGAGCCCATGTCGTGATGGCTCTACCAGCATTTCTTGTATTGTTGTTCTTTGCCTATATCCCGATGGGCGGTCTTGTAATGGCATTCAAGTCGTATGATTACACTAAGGGAATCTGGGGCAGTCCGTGGAATGGCCTCGACAACTTCAAGTTCCTGATTGCATCAAAGTCAACATTCCTGTCGATGACGAAGAATACATTATTCTATTATGTGATCTTCACAGGACTTGGAACAGTACTAAATGTAGTTCTTGCAATTGCGATTGACCAGTGTGTATTTAAAAAGTGTGCAAAGACAATGCAGACTGTTATGATTATTCCAGTATTCATTTCTTATGCAGCTGTACAGTTTATCGTATATGCATTTATCAGTACTGATACAGGTATCTTAAATAATCTGTTTAATGCACGTGTTCGTTACTACACAACAGCAAGTTATTGGCCGGTGATTTTAACCATCGTTAAAATGTGGAACAGCGTAGGTTACGGCTCAGTACTTTATATGTCAGTACTTGCAGGTATTGATTCCTCATTATATGAGGCAGCAGAGATTGATGGTGCAAATCGTTGGCAGCAGATCGTGAACATCACGATTCCAAGCCTTGTTCCAATGATTACGGTTATGCTTCTTCTTTCAGTAGGAAACATCATGAGATCTGATACAGGTCTTTTCTATCAGGTAACAAGAAACAGCGGACAGCTGTATTCTACAACACAGGTTATTGATTCTTATGTACTGAATGCGATCTTTAAAAACTCGAACTTCGGATTCGTTGCAGCAACTACATTCTTCCAGTCAGTAGTTGGTTTGCTGATGATGCTGCTTGCAAATGGTGCTGTTCGTAAGATTGCACCGGAAAATGCACTGTTCTAATGAAGGGAGGAAATGTAGATGAAAAAGAAAAAAGATCTTGACCTTGCTCCTTCCAGAAGAGAGCGTAAAACACTCGGTCAGTACATATTGTTATTCTTCTTGGTATTGTACACTTTGTTCTGTGCACTGCCGATCGTACTTGTATTTGTAGCAGCATTTTCAGATGAGAAGACAATCGTACAGAATGGTTTCTCGTTTATTCCGAAGAAGTGGTCACTTGATGGTATCAATGCCGTACTTAGATATGGCAAGCAGCTGGCAACCTCTTATGGTGTAACGATTTTTATCACGGTTGTAGGAACATTAGTTGGACTTTTGATCATGGCAATGTTTGCTTACTCAATTAGCCGTAAGGATTTCATGCTTGGTAAGTTCTTATCTGTATACCTGCTGATTCCAATGCTGTTTTCAGGCGGACAGTTATCCTGCTATATAATTTATACATCTATGTATGGATTAAAGGATAACATCGCACTTCTGATTTTACCGCTTTGTGTATCAACGATGAATGTTATTATTCTTCGAACATACATCGCAAACAGTATTCCTGGTGAGCTTATGGAGGCGGCTAAGATTGACGGTGCCGGTGAGTATCGAACTTTCTTCCAGATCACACTTCCACTGTTAAAGCCATCTATGGCAGCAGTTGGATTTATGATGGCAACTGTTTACTGGAATGACTGGCAGAATGCACTTTTGTATATTACAAGTGATCGCAAGAAGCCATTGCAGTTACTTCTGATCAATATTCAGAAGAGTATCGAGTTTTTGTTAAATAACTCCAATGTTCCGGCTTCTGTTAAGGCAGCTATGGGAGGAACAATTCCACAGTACTCTGCAACGATGGCAACAGTTATTGTCGTAATCGGACCGATTATGGTAATTTATCCATTCTTCCAGAAGTATTTTGTAAAGGGACTTACAGTTGGTTCTGTAAAGGGCTGACAAAGTCAATAAGTAAAGGGCATTTTCCACAGATATCTATTATGTGGATGAAAACAAATAAAAACCAAATAAAATCAAACATTATTAAGGAGGACACTTATTATGAAAAGAAAACTTTTTGCAGTATCAATGGCAGCAGCTATGGCAACCAGTTGTTTCGCAGGCACCGCTTTTGCAAGCGATAGTGAGCCAGTAACAATCAAAGTTACAAGAGCATGCTTCAATCTGGCAAATCCAGATTCTGAGCAGGTAAAGAAGGTTCAGGATGCTATCAATGAGTATATTAAGGATAAGATCAATGTTCAGATCGAACTGACCGATATTGGTTCAGGTGAATATACCGAAAAGGCAAATCTGGCACTTGCAAACAATGAGATTAACCTGCTTTGGACAGCTTCATGGGAATCTACCATTGGAACAAATGATTTAGTACCTGCAAATGCAGTTTATGATATTACCGATCTGCTTCCGGGAACACCTCTGTATGAGTCTATGGATGAAGGACAGTGGGAAGCTACTAAATATGACGGCAAGAACTACTTTGTACCAGTTTATAAGGATAATGTAGAAGGCTATGATGTAATGTTCCGTAAGGATCTTGTTGACAAGTATGGCTGGGATATCAGTTCAGTTAAGACTTTGGCTGACCTTGAGCCGATGTTAGCAGATCTTGAGGCAGAAGGACTTAAGTATCCATATCTGTCACAGAAGACAGCTATGTTCTACAGATATTATATCAATGATTTTGATTTCTTTACCGCTGATTCACAGTCCAACTGGGTAGCAGTAGATCGTTCCACAAATGAAGTAGTTGATACCGTTCTGACCGATCAGTACAAGGAATTCTGTACCTTAATGGCTAAGTGGGCAGAGGCTGGATATATCTCTGAGGACGAAGTAACAAAGACTACAACTGATACTACAACACAGACTCAGGATTGGGGTATTTCCTGGTGGACAGATATTCCTGTTAATGCAGAGGCAAACAGCCGTTATAATCAGGAAGTTGTAATGACACCAATCACTGACAGATGGGCACACTCTACATCTGCACTTGGTTCCTGCTATACAGTAACAGCAAACAGCACACCAGAAGAAGCACAGGCTTGTGTTGATTTCTTAGGACTTCTGTATACTGATAGTAAGTTAGCAGATCTTTACACCTTTGGTATTGAGGGTGAGGATTTCAACTATGTTGACGGTAAGGTAGAGCAGACTGATGCTGGTAAGTACAACCACTCCATGTGGGAATCTGCATCTGCAACTATCGTAACACCACTGACAACAGAGCCAGATGATAAGGCTGAACTGTATAAGGACTTCAACGGTGGTGCAAATACTTCTTGCGCAGCTGGTTTCCGTTTCGATAAGAATGAAGTAGCTGATAAGTATGCAGCTTGCCAGAATGTATTTAATGAGTATGGCTTCGCACTTGAGAATGGTGGTTATGGCGTTGATCAGATTGAAGATACAATCGCTCAGTATCAGGCAGCTCTCGATGAGGCTGGTTATCAGGACGTTTTAGCAGCATTCCAGGCACAGTATGATGAATGGAAGGCAGAGAATGGTTCTGAGACTACTGATGAGTCTGTTGAAGAAGAGTCTTCTTCTGTAGCAGAATAATTATTGCTAGAATCTTTTTCTCATAAACTTTTTCTTTCGCAGAAGATGGGGTGTACCAAACGGTGCGCCCCATCTTTTTTTGGTTAAAAATGATCAATACGAATGATTAAAACAGTCACTACCATTTGCGTTGTAAATGTGTTAAGATAAAAAACGACAATGAAATTGATAAAATTTTTTTGAACAGAATAGAATATAGCAAGAAAGGTTGATAATAATATGAATCCAAGCGAAAAGTATGAAAAACAGTATTTTATGCCGCCGGTCGTGACCTATGACTGGGTCAAGAAGGATGATATCGATCATGCACCGATCTGGTGCTCTGTTGACTTAAGAGACGGAAATCAGGCGCTTGTAGAGCCAATGAGTCTGGATGAGAAGATTGAATTTTTTAAGATGCTGGTAGAGATTGGCTTTAAGGAAATTGAAATCGGATTTCCGGCTGCTTCAGAAACCGAGTACCAGTTTTGCCGTACCTTAATTGAGCAGAATTTGATTCCGGCTGATGTTACGATTCAGGTATTGACGCAGGCAAGAGAGCATATTATTAAGAAGACTTTTGCGGCGATTAAGGGAGCACCAAGAGCAGTTGTTCATGTGTATAACTCCACATCTGTTGCACAGCGTGAGCAGGTATTTAAGAAAGATAAAGAGCATGTAAAGCAGATTGCAATTGATGGTGCTGCATTGTTGAAGGAGCTGGCTGATAAGACCGATGGTAACTTTACCTTTGAGTACAGCCCGGAAAGCTTTACAGGAACTGAGATGGATTATGCACTTGAGGTGTGCAATGCTGTTTTGGATGTATGGCAGCCGACACCAGACAATAAGGTGATCATTAATCTTCCGGCAACAGTTGAGAATGCAATGCCGCACGTATTCGCAACACAGATCGAATATATGAATAAAAATATGAAGTACCGTGACGGAGTTGTTCTTTCACTTCATCCGCATAATGACAGAGGCTGTGGTGTGGCAGCGGCAGAGTTAGGACTGCTTGCCGGTGCAGATCGTATTGAGGGAACGCTTTTTGGAAATGGTGAGCGTACCGGAAATGTGGATATTATTACATTGGCGATGAATATGTTCTCACATGGTATTGATCCGAAACTGAATTTCTCTAATATGTCATCTTTAGTAGAGGTATATGAGAGAGTGACAGGCATGAGAGTTCATGAGCGTCAGCCGTATGCAGGAAAGCTTGTATTTACTGCATTTTCTGGTTCTCATCAGGATGCAATTGCAAAGGGCATGGCATGGAGAGAAGCTGGAAAGAGTGAAAAGTGGGATGTTCCGTATCTTCCAATTGACCCGAAGGATGTAGGACGTACTTATGATTCAGATGTTATTCGTATTAACAGTCAGTCTGGAAAGGGCGGCGTATGCTATGTACTGCGCACTAACTTTGGTTTGAGTCTTCCGGAAAATATGCGCGAGGAGGTTGGCTATACTGTTAAGGATATTTCTGATAAGGCGCATAAGGAATTGACACCGGCAATTATTTATCAGATTTTTGAGGATCACTATGTTACCAGTAAGTCAATTTTCCAGGTCAGCGAGTGCCATTTCCGTCAGGAAAATGGAATTGTGGCAAATGCAACAATTCAGCATGGCCAGAATACACAAGTCGTTACAGGAACAGGTAATGGACGTCTTGATGCCGTCAGCAATGCGATTAAGAATTATTTTAATGTTAGCTATGAGCTTAGTTTCTATGAGGAGCATTCTCTGACAAAGGGAAGTTCTTCAAAGGCAGTTGCATATGTTGGTGTTGTTTGCAATGGAAGACGTTATTGGGGTGTTGGAATTGACAACGATATCATTAAGGCTTCAATTGAGGCGCTGACAGTTGCAGTAAATAAGATTGAAGAGATTCAGAATGCGCAGTTTGCCAAGGACAAAAGAATGGTTGAGATCATGAACTATATTCAGTCAAATTATTTAAGTGTCACTCTTGAGGGACTGTCTGATAAGTTCTATTTGTCAAAACCGTATTTGTCAAAATACATCAAAGAAAAATCAGGCATGACATTTGGTGAGCTTGTAAAAAATGTACGTCTGAAGAAGGCGAAAACATTGTTAAAGACGAGTTCAATGACTGTTGAAAGCATCGCGCTTTCTGTTGGCTATCAAAATGTAGAACATTTTAATCGCCTGTTTAAGAAAGCATTTAATATGACACCAGTTCAGTTTCGCAATAAAAAGTAACGTGGTAAAGTTACGCGAAAAATGCGACTAAAAATGTCGTTTGTACTATTTACTATGCACTATAGATGTAGTAAACTCCTTCTTGTAAACGTTAGAAGAAAAAGGAGGGGTACGATGTTTCAAGTGGCAGAAGGCATTAAAGGTGTACATATTTTAGGGGTGGTTCAGAGCAAAGACGCATTGGAAGATTTGCTTAAAATCTGCCCAATCAATCCTCAGAGCAGATATGTATTGATTGAGGTGGGGATGCAAAAGGAGACTGTGCAGGATGTTTTGACAGGCCTTGGAATTGTAGGAACGATGGCTGGCGCACAGTATCTTCACGATGCGATAACATTTGCGCTTGAAGATCATGAATTGATTGAGAGAATTACAAAGTTATTGTATCCTCAGATTGCAAAGGTTCATAATACGACTCCGAGCCGTATTGAGCGCGCGATACGCGTGGCAATTGAACGTTCATGGTCACTGGCTAGCATGGAATATAAAAAACGCATATTTGGAGAGATGGCATCAGTCAACAGCACTAGGCCAACGAACATGCAGTATATTCAGTGTATTGTTAACTACCTAAAATAAAACTAAGTTAGCAAAAGCAGGATATTGACATTTCCTGTTTCTGGTATAAAATGAATATAATCCTTATGATGAATCTGGAAAATTAAGAACTGACGATCCATACTAAAGGATATTTGACAGCATATGAGAAAGGAAGCAGACATTATGGAGAAGAAAAATCTGGATTGGAGCAGTCTTGGTTTTGGTTATATCCAGACCGATAAAAGATATGTTTCAAATTATAAAAACGGAAGTTGGGATGAAGGTACATTAACATCAGATGCAACTATTACGATCAGCGAGTGCGCAGGTGTTCTGCAGTACGCACAGACCGTATTTGAAGGTATGAAGGCATATACCACAGAGAATGGACAGATCGTTGTATTCCGCCCGGATTTAAACGCAGAGCGTATGGTAAACTCCGCAAAGAGACTGGAAATGCCGCCATTCCCGCAGGATCGTTTTGTAGATGCTGTAAAGCAGGTTGTAAAGGCAAATGAAGGGTATGTTCCGCCATACGGATCAGGTGCAACACTTTACATTCGTCCATATATGTTTGGAAGTGACGCTGTTATCGGTGTAAAGCCGGCAAATGAGTATCAGTTCCGTATCTTCTGTACACCAGTTGGTCCATATTTTAAGGGCGGCGCGAAGCCGATTACAATCCGCGTAAGTGATTATGACCGTGCAGCACCGAATGGTACTGGACATATCAAGGCTGGATTAAACTACGCAATGAGCCTTCACGCAATTGTTGAGGCGCATGAGCAGGGCTATGCAGAGAACATGTATCTTGATTCTGCAACACGTACAAAGGTAGAGGAGACTGGCGGTGCAAACTTCCTGTTTGTAACAAAGGATGGAAAGGTTGTTACACCAAAGTCAAGCACGATCCTTCCATCTATCACACGTCGTTCTCTCGTATATGTTGCAAAGGAATATTTAGGACTTGAGGTTGAGGAGCGTCCGGTATACTTTGATGAGGTTAAAGATTTTGCAGAGTGTGGTCTTTGCGGAACAGCAGCCGTTATCTCTCCAGTTGGAAAGATTGTTGATCATGGTAAGGAAATCTGCCTGCCAAGCGGTATGGATGAGATGGGACCAGTAACCAAGAAGCTGTATGAGACATTGACAGGTATCCAGATGGGACGCATCGAGGCTCCAAAGGGATGGATTCAGGTAATCGAGTAATCTGTGTTTATGAGCAGGCAGCGAAATCGGATCGCAAATGTCTGATCTATACACTGCGATAATTAATAAATAGAAAAAAGCTGATGTTTGTTATCCAAAAGATAGCAGATATCAGCTTTTTTTTAATGATACGTGTTTATTATGACACTTGACGACACTTCATAAAAATGGTACTATCAGCAACAGTAATCAAGTAAAAAATCGGCAGTTAGAGTGCACTAAAAGGGCAAAATCTGGTCAGATAATAGGAGAATGCTGATGAAAACGATTACAAAAGTGTGGGAAGACGCGGTGATAGCCGCAAATGTGTGTAAAAAAAGATAGTGGAGGTAGGAATGAGAGAAGAATTAAGTGTGTGTGAAGCGCCAATTATGAAAATTATCTGGGAATCAAATCCTGACATTTCAGTTCCAGAGTTGGTGAAGCAGCTGAATGAGCAGTATGGAAAAGAGTATGCCAGAACGACAGTAGTGACATTTTTGACACGTATGGCAGGAAAGGGATATATTACAACGCAGCGCCGGGGACGTATTTCTTATGTGCACGCAATAAAGAGTGAACAAGAGTATAAACAGCAATTGGCGCAAAAGGAAATCGAGTTTTGGTTCCATGGAAGTATGGCAGAGTTTGCACAGACATTATGCGCAGCCGCTCCTCTTACACATGAGGAGTGCCAGAAACTAAGAAGATTGCTTGATCATGTTGAGGAAAAATAATAATAAAAATAATAATGAAATGAGAGCTGTCACACGACAGCTCTTTACTTTTTAAGAATAATGAAGTAAAATGTCGCTAAGAGTAGTTAAATGTTAAAGATTGACAGCCGTAGCAAAATAACCATCAATATGAGGGAGGGAAACAGCATGAATTATACATTTGAAAAGCTGCGCGACATAATTGAATGCTTTGATCCTTGTATGGATAATTATCTGTATGTGTATGATATCATTCAGGATTTATACTTTATATCGGAAAGGGCAAAGAAAAGATTTGCACTTTCATCTAATTGTTTTACAAATGCAGTGGAAGAACACCGCAAATTTGTATATTCAGAGGATTATGATGCGTTAAAGGTTGAGCTTGAAGAAGTTGCTCGGGGAGAACGTGACAGGCATAACATGCAATATCGCTGGCTAAACAAAGAATGTGTTCCAGTTTGGATTAACTGTCGTGGAAAGGTGCTTAGGGAATCAGATGGCAGACCACATTTTTTAATTGGCAGCATTAATGAGATTGGTCAGCAGCAGAAAGCAGATAATATCAGCGGGCTTTTGGGCGAAGCTTCTTTTAAGAGCCGGATGAAAGCGTTTGGAACAAAGTCAGTCGATGGATTTGTGCTAAGGATTGGCATTGATGATTTTAGCGATATTAATGAGCGGTTTGGAGTTGAGTATGGAGATCGTATTCTAAAGACTGTAGCAGATGATATTAGCTCTCAGTTGACTGGGAACCAGAAGGCATATCGCATGACAGGAGATGAATTTCTTATTGAGGATCTTGTCGAGTCTAATGTGTTTGGTATTGGACCGGACGAAAATGATGCAGATGAATTGTTTCACAGGATTCGAAAAGCTGTAGATGAAAGTATTTGTAAAAGTGGTTATGAGGCAGTGTATACAATTTCGGCAGGAATTATTAGCAGTGAGAATACATCAGTAAGAGGCTATAAGGAATTGATGAAATATTCACAGTTTGCGCTTAGTGAGGCAAAAAAACGCGGAAAAAACAGAGCGTATCAATTTCAAATGGAAGATTATGAGAAATTTTTACACAGAAGGGAAATTCTTCGTTCCTTGAGAGAGGCAGTTTCACTTGGATATCAGGGATTTGAACTATATTTTCAGCCAATTGTGAGAGCAAAGGATGAAAGCTTATATGCGGCAGAGGCATTGCTTCGCATTCATGATAAGAATGGGAATTTTATTTCACCGGCAGAAGCTATTCCTATTTTAGAGGAAAGCGGATTGATTATTCCTGTTGGAAAGTGGATTATTCAAAATGCATTTTCTATGTGTACAGAGTGCCGTAAATATTATCCGGAATTTCGCGTGTCAATCAATCTGTCTTATGTGCAGATATTAAAGAGTCCCCTTATGATGGAATTAAAGCAAATGATCGAGCATTCTGGTATTAGCTGCAGTGGAATCATTGTGGAACTCACAGAGAGTGGTTATCTTGAAGGAACACCGGCAGTGCGCAGTGTATGGAATGATATGAAACAGCTGCGTATTCAGATTGCACTTGATGATTTTGGAACAGGTTATTCTAATTTAATGAATATCAGTAATCTTGAGCCAGATATTGTAAAGCTTGACAGAGGCTTTACATTAAAGGCACTGTCACGCTCATATGAATATCAATTGATGCAGTATGTGATTGAGATGGTTCATAAGCTAAATCAGTATGTCTGCGTGGAAGGTGTTGAGACTAAGGAAGACCTCGAAAAGATTAAGGCACTAGGACCAGATTTGATTCAGGGATATTATTACTCGAAGCCTTGCTCGAGGGATGAGTTTTTGAAAAAGTTTTTTGGCTATTCTGAATAGTTACAAGCTTTAAAAAAAGTAATTGCTATTATACTGCTATTATATATAGAAGAAATACGATTTCTTTATTGCTAAAGATTTTGTGTGGAGGAAAAAATAATGAAGGATATGGTAACACTTGGAAGAACGGGTATTACCGTTAATAAAAATGGATTTGGCGCACTGCCGGTACAGCGTGTTTCAAAGGAGGAAGCGATCCGTCTTGTACATAAGGCATATGATGGTGGTGTGAGATTCTTTGATACGGCAAGAGCCTACAGCGATAGTGAGGAAAAGCTTGGGGCGGCTTTTGATGGGATGAGAGAAAAGGTCTATATCGCAACGAAGACAGCAGCATTAACAGTTGAGGGATTTTGGAAAGATCTGGAGACATCTCTTGCAATACTTAAAACAGATTACATTGATATTTATCAGTTTCATAATCCGGCTTTTTGCCCAAAGCCGGGCGATGGAAGTGGTTTGTATGAGGCTATGCTAGAGGCAAAGGCACAGGGGAAAATTCGTCATATTGGAATTACCAATCATCGCTTGACTGTTGCTATGGAGGCAATTGAGAGTGGATTGTATGAGACTCTGCAGTTCCCATTTTGTTATTTGGCGACAAAGAAGGATATTGAAGTTGAGGAGGCCTGTTCAAAGGCAGGTATGGGATTTATTGCAATGAAGGCATTGTCTGGAGGATTAATTACTGATTCAAGAGCAGCATATGCGTATCTGGCACAATATCCTAATGTTTTGCCAATTTGGGGTGTTCAGAGAGAAACAGAAATGGACGAGTTTCTTTCTTATGTAGAGAATCCGCCTGTTTATACAAAAGAAATTGAAGCATTTATCGAAAAAGAGAAAAAGCAGCTGTCAGGTGATTTCTGCAGAGGCTGTGGATATTGTATGCCATGTCCAGCAGGAATTGAGATTAACAATTGCGCACGTATGTCACTTATGATTCGCCGAGCACCATCAGCAGCATGGCTTGATGAAGCAGGACAGGCACGCATGAATAAGATTGATGGCTGTATTGGCTGCAATAAGTGCAAGGCAAAGTGCCCATATGGTCTTGATACGCCGAATCTGTTAAAGAAAAATTTAAAGGATTACCGTGAAGTATTGGCGGGAAAGACGGTGGTGTGAGGTGTTTCACCTCGGTAGGTTAATAAAGGGACGTCGGCGAAGTGTTTGTCGGCGTCACATTCGCCTCGGCTCTACTACATTGTGTATTTGTAAGCAGAAGTGATAGTGTAAAAAAATGCAAAAAAACATAAAAAAATAGTTGACAAACCCTTTAAAGGGTGGTATTATAGTCAACGTCGCCGAAAACAAGACAGACACAACAAAAACAATTCAGAAACAATAATGAGAATTGTAGCAATAACAAAAACAATTCAAAACCATTAAAAACAATGAATTGAAAAAAGTTGAAAAAGTGCTTGACAAACGCAAGCGACTGTGATATATTAGATGAGCTGTCACTGAGATGGCAAAGAA
>NZ_JAJEQN010000057.1:0-17031 GCF_020687335.1 Anthropogastromicrobium aceti | reverse complement strand
GCATAAATCCTGAATACTGTGGCTATATTTCAGTCTATAGGGCTGGATGACGCTACAAGAATCTAAGGAATCCCACGATTTTAACCGTGGGAGTATGTCAAAAAACAGGTATTAAAATGTGGCGCCATCCTCGTTGTCGTCATGGGACTTTCGATGATGTCACAGGGTACTGCCCTGTCAGGTATGAGCAGCCAAATAAACACTCTTTTTTCTGCAAATGGCGAAACTGCCGTAAAGACATCCGATCGGAATGATTCAGATACAGACATGGAAAAAGATGGAATCCAATATGTCTCCAGCACACTGGAATCTGGTCATTATCCAGATATCACTGTTAAAGCAGGTATCCCTATCAAATGGACGATTCACGCCGAAAAAAGCAGCATTAACGGCTGCAACTATAAGATTTTGCTGCCACGAAGATAATCCCGAAGCTACACTTCTTTTTTGCTGGAAACAGGCACAGGCTTGTTCTACTCGCGAACTCAGTTACGCTTCTGGCAGCTGCGAGAACCAGATTACCTGCGGCTGTGGAACCTTGTGTTCCCCAATCATCTTTTCCATCCAGACCATGTTATACCAGGTATCAAATTTATAGCCACACTGATGGAATTCACCCACCATATGATATCCTAATTTTTCATGGAATAAAATACTGTCCCTCGTCAAGTGCGCATCCTCTATGGCAGGGCTTGCGATGCAGGCATTTACATTTACAATGTTTTGTCTGTGAAGCTGTACTTCTAGTGCATCATACAATGCTCTTCCAATTTTCTGACCTTTCTTATCATGTTTTACATAAATAGATGTTTCCACTGCCCAGTCATATGCCGGACGCTCATGAAGCGGTCCAGCATATGCATATCCTACAATTTCACCATTATACTTTGCTACAAGATATGGGTACCGCTCCAATGTATGCGCGATTCGAACTGCAAATTCTTCTATTGTCGGTACCTCATACTCAAATGTAATCGCAGTTTCTCTTACATACGGAGCATAAATGGCAAGCAACTTTTTTGCATCTGCAATCTGTGCAACTTGAATACTCAAGCGTCCACTTTCTACCGGTTCCTCATAAAGTGTAATCCAATAGCGCTGCTCAGTCTCACCATTCTCCTCAAATTCTGATTCCAAAACACCACCGTTATTCATGATGGACTTTGCCGACCCAATATTTGTCTTGTCGCAGGTCATCAAAACCTTATTTATACCAAGCTTTCGACACTCCTCAAGTGCCAGACCAATCATCGCAGTCGCATAGCCTTTTCGTCGCTCACTCGGACGAATTCCATCCCCAATATGTCCACCACTCTTGCATAAATTTTCATTTAAATAATGACGTATATTGACAGCACCAACAAAGATGTTGCGATCCAAATCCAGACAGAAAAACGTAGAATCTGGAACAAGACCATCTCGTGTCTCCTTCAGTTCCAAATTTTCCAGATAATTGTCAAAGTCATGGTAATCACTTTTGCGAATCGCATACGGAGAGAAGTCCTGCTCAACCGCCAGCCATTCATCCATCATATCTGTCAATTGCTGTTTATATTCATGTGTCAGCTTTACTAGTTTTATATTCATCAGCTACTTCCGTTTTCTTTTCTACATTTTCTATATTTGCTGGTTACTCAACTTTCTTTACAATCTTTTCAAAGTCGGATGCCGGATGCTTGCACAACGGGCAAACAAAATCCTCTGGCAACTCCTCACCGACATACTCATAACCACAGATAGTGCAGCGCCATACGGTCTGACCTTCCTCCGTTATATCAACAGCCTGTGGCTTCGGCTTAATGTTATTCAGATAATACTCATACGTCACGGATGGCACTTCACTTAGTACTTCCATATCTGTGATCTCACCGATGAACATTGTATGAGAACCAAGGTCCTCACTCTTTGTAACCTTTACAGAAATATAAGCATTGGTGCCCTCTGTGATATAGTAAATTCCGTTTACACCGCGCGTACATGATGAAAAGTCTGCAAACTTGTCCACCTCGCGGCCTGTCTGGAAGCCAAACTGCTTAAACAAATCAAATGCTGCATTCTGGCTGATTACAGATACCGTAAAGGCACCTGTTCTCTGGATCATATCATGTGTGTAATTTAATTTGTTAACACATATACTTAACTGATTTGGCTCAGATGCCGCCTGGATTGCGGTGTTGATAATACAGCCATTGTCCTTGCTGTCCTCTTTTGCGGTCAAAACAAAAAGACCGTAGCTAAGTTTATACATTGCTTTCTTGTCCATTCTTGATTCCTCCTCATTAGAATTTATTCTTACTTAATAGAGATCATATATTACTTAAAAGAATTTTGTCAAGCAGATTTTTTCTGACCAAAGCAGCAAATTTAAAAAAACTTAACAGCCTGGCTGTTTATATTAAAAACAATGGAATTCATTTAATTTACTAGTGACAAGTGCTTTAGAAAATGATAGACTTGAATTAATCAATATTTATCCGACTTTATCACATAAATTTAAATTAGGAGGTATTTTATGAAGCACTTTAAAAATTTTAAAACATGTGTCTACTGCACAGCACAAACGCTTGCATCGTTGGACGAAACTACACTTGCACGAGACTATGCCTATCTTGAGAAATATGTTGGCATCGACAAGGTCTATCTGGAAACATACCGTGATGGTACTTGGGTCTCTATTGATCATATGAAAATGATTCAAAATTTCTTTAAAGAACATGGTGTTGAGATAGCTGGAGGTATTACAACTGTCACACCTCCACTTGAAAAAGATGATGTAACACGTCAGCGCTTATTCCAGACATTTTGCTATTCAAATGAAGCAATGAGAACTTATCTGAAAAAGATCGTAACATATACCGCTGAGCTTTTTGATGAGATAATTCTGGATGACTTTTTCTTTACTTCCTGTACCTGCGATGATTGTCTTAGAGAACGCAGCAATCTTAGCTGGGCAGAGTTTCGTTCAAAAAAAATGATTGATGTAGCGGAAAATCTCGTTTTAAAGCCTGCGAAACTGGCAAATCCATCTGTAAAAGTTACCATCAAATATCCAAACTGGCGTGAATCATACCATGAAACAGGTTACGTTCCAAAAATTCAGCCGTCTATGTTTGACAAAATCTATACTGGAACAGAAACTCGAAACACTGCACACACAGATCAGCATCTGCCACGATATTTAAGCTATTCTATTATGCGCTACATGGAGCACGTAGCACCTGGCAGAAATGGAGGCGGTTGGTTCGATACATACTCCTGTTGGCCAATCGACTGTTATCTAGAGCAAGGCTATTTGACTGCACTCTCACGTCCACAAGAAATCACACTATTCCAGTGGGGAGATCTGTTTGAAAACCGTCTTGTAACACCACTTGGCATGCAGCTTAGCAAACTTGATCGCATTCTCAATCAGGTTGGAACACCTTGTGGAACACCAGTTTATCTTCCTTATGCTTCTGATGGTGAAAATCATATTGAAGATCATCTCGGCATGCATGGAATTCCTTTCGAACCTGTACCAGATTTTCCGACTAACGCTGAAAACGTTTTCCTAACGCAGGCTGCGTTAAAAGATCCTGATATTTTGCAGAAATTAGAAGCTTTTCTTCGAAATGGTGGTACCGCCGTTGTGACGACTGGTTTTGCCTCTCATATTCCAACAGCACAATGGGCACAGTTTAGCTCCGTGCGATTTACAGGCAGAAAACTTACAGCCAATCGCTACCATGTAACTGACGATTTCTCCGGATTTTATGAAAATCAGCAGCCAGTAACTTTTGATGAACTACAGTTTTCAAACAATGCCTCCTGGTCTTACGTAAACGCTGGCTCTGGCGACAGCCACAGTTCCATTTTGCTTCTTGATACTTACGGCAAAGGAAAGCTTTTTACACTCGCTGCGCCAGACTGCTTCGCCGACTTCGCTAAGCTTCCAATTCCAGTAATGGATATGATCCGCCGCCCATTTGCTTCCCATGGCTTATATATCAGTGGCAGAAATGTTTCCCTGTTCCAATACAACAATGATACTTTTGTCTTATACTGCTATGCTGGAAGCAATGCAATCCCAGAACGTGTTTCAATTCATCTGCTTTCACCAGCATGTCATCTGGCAGAGCTAAGCGGAAAACCAATTGGAAACTTTATCGAAACCTTCTGTCGCCATCAGCAATGGGATGAAAAAGAATGGATAGCTTCCGTACTGGTTCATCCTGGCGAATTTTATGCTTTTAAGATCGCGCGCTGATTGACAAAAAACACTTATGAGAAGGAATACTCAAAATGATAAATAAATTGCACCTGGCAATGATTGAATTATATAGCAACGATGCAAAACGGATTCAGCATTTCTGCAAAGTACATAGTTATGCAAAGTTAATTGCTGAAACAGAAAATGTAGATAAGAAATGCTTGTTTATCATTGAAACGGCTGCTTTGACACATGATATTGGAATCCATGTTTGTGAAGAAAAATATGGAAATTGCAATGGAAAATTACAGGAAAAAGAAGGCCCTGCAATAGCAAAAAAGCTGCTTGAAAAATTAGGATTTGACAAAGATGTATCTGATCGAGTTCAATATTTGATCGCACATCATCATACATACGACAATATCGACGGAATTGATTATCAAATATTGGTAGAAGCTGATTTTCTTGTTAATATTATGGAAAGCGATTTATCTAAAGAGGCTACTTTAAAAGCTTATCATACCATTTTCAAAACAACATGTGGAAAGACAATTTGCAAGGAAATGTTTGGTATTTAAAAGAATAAGTTTTCTAAAAAGGAGGCAGCGCTGTCGTAACAAGCGTTGCCTCCATATCACTCTTAGAATAAATCGTTAAATATTTTGTCTTGATTGTTATAATTTCACTTTTATAACTTCATGATTCACCGCAGGAAGCACTTTCTCAACCAAATCCGATGTGTGAAAACGAATGCTGGATGTATTAATGCACGGATGGCATCCGATAAATTCACCCTTTAATACATCTTCATCAATTAAGAGCTGAACGTGATTTTCGGTATCGTTCATCAATCCTAATACACTGACAGAACCCGGTGTAATATCAAGAAATTTTTCCATATACTCGGGCTTTGCAAAGGATAAGCGTGATGAATTAATTTGGGCGGACAAATCCTTTGTGTGGAATACCTTTGTATCTGGAATCATTAATAAATAAAACTTGGTTTCCTGACGATTGCACAAAAAAAGATTTTTGCAGATCGTTGCCTGCAATACCTTGTCGATCTCCTGGCAAACCTCCATTGTCATTGCTGCCTCATGATCGACGCGCTCATATGCTACGCCTAATTTATCCAATAAATCATAGGTGCGAATTTCTTTTTCCAATCTGCCTGCCGTGTATTTCGGTCTTCCTTTTTGTAGTTCCATGATAGTGCCTTTCTCTCGTTCTCGATTTTCTTAATTTCTTTATCCGTACTCTTTCTGTCCCTTTTGAAAAAGTATAGCACAGCAGTCAAAAATTTACCAGAGCAGTTTTTTCACCTACCATTTTGCTGAAACAATGGTTAAAATCGCAGGGACAATAAACATGCCAATGTGCCCAATAAATGAGCCACCAACCTGTCCCCGTGGTTTCTACATCACCTCACACTATATTTTTTGCTGAGGACAAGCACCATATGCTCGTTAAGTCAGCAACTCGGCCATAGAATGGTCAAGGATTCCCGCGCCAGATTCCTAAAGATCGCATTCTAATTGACAATCATACGGTTCATCTTCAACATGTTTTTTATTATAAACTTCTGCCTCAACACACCCCATTGATTTATAAAAGGCCTGACTTTCAACGGCTGAGTGTGCAGATATGTAGAGCTTTTTAGCTCCTTTTTGTTTCGCCCATTCTTTTGCCGCAAGAAAAAGTGTTCTGCCGATTCCCTTTCTTCTCATATCCTCCGATATATGGATACTGGACAAGTCGCAATATCCTTGTTTACCACCAAATATTTCTGATTCTACTGAAACAAAGCCTTTCAATTTTCCGTCATAAAAAGCGGCATAAACAAATCCGTCAGAAGCAATTGTATTTTTTAAGCAGAAAATTAATTTTTCATAATCATTTTCTGTCCAATCATCTACAAAAGGAGCATCTTTGATTATCCACTTGCCATTTTCTTTACGCCAACATTTTGTGACATTTTGATATCGAATAAAATCCTTAAATATCTCTCGATTAACTTCTTCTGCATTTAGCATTCTATATTTCAATAAAATATCATTTTTCATTATAAAAGCTCCTATCTACATCCCGATCTAGCATGTTGGCAAATCCTTTGGGATCACGAATCTGATACTGCATGCTATCATGTTTATTCATATTACATTGAGCGCACGTAATGCATATGGTATACCATCTTCATTGTTTGACAAAGTACTCATATCCGATGCCTTTTTGACATCCATCTCTGCGTTTTTCATTGCGATTCCGATACCTGCCGCTTTAAGCATAGGAATATCATTTTCGGAATCTCCGAAAGCAATGCTGTTCCTTACATCTATTTTCAAAATTCTGCATATATCACAAAGGCCCTGTCCTTTGTTGATTCTGCGGGGAAATATCTCCAGATAAAAGGCGGCAGTTCTGACAACAGTTAAATCCTCCGGCAGAAAGTTTCTGATTTGCTCCTGTACCTCGTATATTTTCATAGGATCAACCGCCAAAAGAATCTTTATAGGGGAAAATGTAAGCCAATCCGCCAGGTTACCGACCTCTGTACATTGCATCTGATTATTCCTACATTCATATTCAACCTTATACCCGTTTTTATCTGTAACATAAAACATCTTGCCGTCGTCAACAATAACAGTTACTGGAAGTTCTTCCAGAAACCGGAGAATTCTTCTAGTCATAGTAAGACCCATACTGATTTCATAGAACGTATTTCCTGCGCAGTCCGTTATTCTTCCTCCATTATAAGACATCAGGATTCCTCCGAACTGTTCCATTTTTAACTGATCTCTAATGCTGAAAAGCCCAGAAGCTGGACGAGCAGATGCAAGGACAAGACGTATTCCTTTTTTCTCCGCTTCAATCAATGCTTCCAAAGTTAGGTTGGATATATTTTTCCGGTCATCTGTCAACGTCCCGTCAATATCCAGTGCGATTATTTGAACATCCATCAAAAATTCCTCTTGAAACAACTTTCGATTTATTTAATAAGGTATACTTACCCTTGACACTGGGTTAAGTATAGCACTAAATACAACTATTGTCATCCTATTTTTCATTCTCTTGATAAGTTGAGCCGAGGACAAGCAACGGATATTTTGATGTTTAATCCCGTTTGTAAATGTCGCGTGTGTATACTTTCTCTTCCACATCTTCAAGAGATGACTCAAATCGGTTGGCAATAATAACTGCACACTTTTTCTTAAACAGCATCAGATCGTTGACGACCTGACTGCCAAAGAAAGTACTGTTGTCTGGCAAAGAGGGCTCATAGACAAGGATAGTCGCCCCTTTAGACTTGATTCGCTTCATTACGCCTTGAATGGAAGACTGACGGAAGTTATCACTTCCTGCTTTCATGGTCAACCGATATACACCGATAATGATATTCTTTTCTTTGTCAGCACTCCACTCGTCATTTTCACTGTATGCTCCGGCAAGCTTCAGTACACGATCAGCAATAAAATCTTTTCGTGTCCGATTGGATTCCACAATAGCAGCGATGAGTTTTTCTGGGACATCGGCATAATTGGCAAGAAGTTGCTTGGTGTCCTTAGGTAGACAGTAACCACCATAGCCAAATGAAGGATTGTTATAATGAGTTCCGATCCGTGGATCCAAGCAGACTCCTTCAATGATCTCTTGTGTACTCAATCCTTTTAACTCTGCATAGGAATCCAGCTCATTAAAAAAGGCCACGCGCAGAGCCAAATACGTATTGGAAAATAATTTGACTGCTTCTGCCTCCGTTGATCCCATAATAATCGTATCCACATTCGGCTTTAGTGCGCTCTCTTGAAGCAGCGTAGCAAACTCTCTGGCCGCACACATGAGATGTTTGCTCCTTGTATCAATACCAACAATGATACGGCTAGGATAAAGATTATCGTAAAGCGCTTTGCTTTCCCGCAAAAACTCCGTACTTTTTTTGCTGGGGACAGGCACTGGATGCCCTGTTTTTGTGCGGTCAGAGTTGTTTTTGATTGAGACTCCGGTATTTCACAGACTCTCTTGCGGAATTTCTGAATCTGGTAATAAAAGTTACTCGGACAGATTTGATGCGCCTCGCACCATTGCTTATCCGTAAGTCCACTCAAGCGGCACTCATGAATCAGAGAAAGCCACTCCATGCACTAATTATGACACGGTTTAGGCAGATATGGAATCCAGGGTGTTATTCGTCGCTTACCGTTTTTCACCTCAATATACCAATATCACGTTATATGCGGACATTTTAATAATTCAATTTGTTTCACCCAACTAAGATTAAAACCGTTGCAATGACCACCAGCATATCCTGTTTCAGTGGTCTGCCAATTCGTATATATCATGACTTCATCTCCTTGATGCAATGAACTGAACGAAATTCTTTGTCCTCTGTTATATATATACGGCAATTTTTCTGTAACTATATCTATATGATATAATCTTTTTTCACCTTCAAAATCATATAAATATCCATCTAAACAATTATTACTTATATCGACCTGTGTAATTACTAATTCATGACATGGTATTTTGGCCAAATTCATATACAGTTTTCCGTCATAGTAGTAGCAATTATATTCATAGCGACCACAAAATTGAAATATACTTACTCCATAAATATCTGGAAAAAGAAACATACATGTAATTAAAATCAATATTCTCAGCATTATATTCAGTTCCCTTCAGTGAGTATAATAGTACTGAATGCAATTAGCAATTCCATTGTTAACAATTCTTCCTATATTGAATTTCGTTGGAGTTATAGCATCAGCATAACCACTAATATGTGTTGCTATAACGCCAACGCTCAATCATTTTGCTCCATTCTTGTAAGCGGAAGTTGCGAGCCGCTAAAGATGTTTGAGATTTCATAGATAGCCTCCAATTGTTCTAAAAAGTTTAGCCTAAACTTTTTAGACTGAATTTTTTAGAGCATTATCATTTGTCGAGGCTATTATCTCAAAAAATGGGCTTGAGTTGTTACTGAACTTGTTTTTTTGCCGGGGACAGGCACTTTTTTTCTAGGACAGTTGCACTTGCACGGGCTCCATCTACTGTGTTATGGAACAGGAAGTTCTTTCGTCCCATAACATAAGATTTCACTCGCCTTTCAGCGGCATTGTTGGAAATCTCACATCTTCCGTCCTGCAGATAATTCATGAGCGTTTCCTTATGATTGAAAGCATCACTTAAACCTGATGTGTTAAAAAGAAGCCCGCTAGCATACCATGTAGGATTTACACAGATAATTCATTTTTTAATTTCAAAATATCTTTTCTGATTTTTTCAATGACTACTTTAAATTCATCATCGCTTTTTCCTGTTGGATCTTCAAGCCCCCAATTATAATCAAACGGTCTTCCTATAAATGGACATCCCACATTACACCCCATTGATATTGCAATATCTGGATTTGGAATATCACGAACTAGTTTGCTGTGCTGTCCCTCTGCTTCCATATCTATTCCATACAACATCTTCATGAGACGGACAGCATCTTGGTTAATCTGTGGTTTTGTTTCTGTACCCGCCGAATAACTTTGAAACACATCTGATGCCAGATGTCTTCCAAATGCCTCAGCAATCTGACTTCTGCAGGAATTATGAACACAAATAAAAGCTACTTTTATTTCACTCATGAAACGGACACCTCTCCTTTATACATTGCTCATTAAAATCTGTGAATCCGCATTGCATTTGTTCGTATTGCAATGTTACTCCATAATGAGCATTCACATAATCAATACCATTCTTAAATGCTATCATTGCATCTCTCTTGCAGCATCTGGGTCCGTTTATGGTTCCTAATTCTTCAATTGCTTTCGAGGTAAACTGCATATGATTTCCCCATGTTCCATCCGTTGAAAGCGGACCTGTTCCGTCGATGATTGCAAGTGCAGCGCCTATAGATGTGATTGCTCCGCATATTCCCCATAAACCGCACATTGCCCCAGGCATCCGAAGTCCCTCTGACGTCAGCCTGTCCAATGCCTGTTCTAAGTCTATCTCTCCACCTGCGTTTTTGTAGGCTACAAGCAAACTTGCACCATCTAATATATGGTGTTCCGGTCCATGAATACTAACATATTCCTTCTCTGCAATCTGCTTAAAAATGACAACCGGATTTGTTCCCTGTTCTTTCTTTATATCTTTTACAATCAGTTCTGCTTTTTCTCTTACTGTCATAAAAATCTTCCTTTCATCTTATTTACAATTCTTACAAGCATAAGCATTACCGGAACTTCTGTTAAGATACCTACTATAGTAGCAAGTACAGCCGCACTTGTTGTTCCAAACAATGCAATTGCCACTGCCATCGCAAGTTCAATTTTTGTCTGGGACAGGCACAATGTACTGCACGTTAACGATGCCTGATACGCTCATCTTCATTGTTAATATTCTTCATAATCATCTGGATCTAATCCCACTTCTTCAAGTGCCTCGCGTCGCTCATCTTCATCCATCATATCAAGTTCATCCCGATCTAACCCATATAATTCAAGAATATCCTCATCATCTTCATCCTCCAAATCATCACTTGCCAAATAAAAAGCATCATCTTCTGTTGACTCTATTTCCTCCTGACTACTACTTGCTATCATCTGCATCCCAATTGACCACTCCATACAATCAGTCTTACCATCTTCATTAAAATCAAATAAAGGTTTTTCAAAAAATCCCATCTTTTTCCTCACTTTCTTTTGACATCCACACTTGGTCATAAATTTCATTAACGGTACCAGGCACTTAGATCTTTAGGTACCCAGGAAATCTTCTATTCGACAGCATTCAGCATTATTCAATCCCTGCAACAGAAGATTATGGTATACTCTCCCATTATATCACCTCAAATAGGAAGTTATAAACATCTTTGCAAATATACCATATCTATTAACTGTACACCACACTCATAAATTGGGTGATCATAATTGTCCGTAAAGAAATTCGGAATATTGTGAGAACGGACAAATCCGCATTTTTCATAAAACGGTACGGTCAACGGGCTGTCACCTGTTCCAACCTGCAAAATAGAATATTCATCTGCATATTTACTTGCAAGGAAGTCAATCAATGCTTTCCCATAGCCCTGTCCTTGACTCTGAGGATCAACTGCAATATTTTTAATTTCAAGTATTCCATTATCTTCATCAGTAACGACACATTCAGCTTTTACATTACCATCTTCAAGTACATACATAGTACCTTTTTCAAGATAGTGATCAATCATATTTTCCTGCTCATCAGCTAATAACAATAATGCTATAAATTGCTTTTTATTCTCATTCACTTCTCGGATTTTCATACCCATTACTCCTTTTTTTATTCTTTTACCACTGCCTCAATTGCATGTTCCAGCGATTTTGCAATTGTCTCAATCGGCATCGATGCAAGCGGTCTATCCTTATTTGCCACCTGCTCAGACGAATATGGAACATGAATAAAACCTGCCTTCATATTTGGATAGCTTCTGGCAGCCAAATGAAGCACACGATACATCACACTATTGCACACATAGGTACCTGCTGAATAGGAAATTTCACACGGAAGACCATGCGATTTTACATTTTCTACCATCGCCCTCACTGGAAGTGTTGAAAAATAAGCATCTGGTCCGTCTTCCTCTAACGGCTCATCCTGTGGACTGTCACCTGCATTATCTGGAATACCTGCATCTGCCAAATTAATTGCCACCTTCTCCACGGTCACACAAGCGCGTCCGCCTGCCTGACCAACATTTATAACAACATCTGGCTGATCGTTTTCCACTGCCTCTTTTACTACCTCTATACTTTTCTTAAAAACAGTTGGAATCTCTAGCTTAATAATCTGTGCCCCCTCAATGATGTCCGGAAGTAGCTTTACTGCCTCATAAGCTGGATTGACACTTTCTCCGCCAAATGGATCAAAACCGGTCACTAGTAGCTTCATTTTCTTCTCCTCTTTATGCATCTGATCTGGAGTAGGCATTCTTCATCTGATTGGTCAACTCGGAAAGCACCTTTTCTAGTGTGTTCAATGATTCTTCCTTTGCCATCTGTGCAACTGCCTCGTTTGCCTCTTTCTTGATCTCCATTCGTTCCTTCGGATCGGTTACATTTTCCAATCGATTGTCGTACTTTGCAATTAACTCATGGCTCTTTGCCATTACATGACCCTGATAACGCTCAATATGGAACAGTGAATTCTTATAGGAAGCATCTGCCATAGTGGCAATCAAGCGGCTTGTCCAGTAGAAATTGTCGGTAGATACTGTTTTATCGGTATTGGACAGATACTCAGGTGTTGTCTCAACATCCGCATAGAATGGAAGAAGCGTATTAAATGCATTGGAGCAAAATGCCACCCACTCAATTGCACGACAATCATCCTTCTTATCTGCTCTCATCTGAATCACAGAAAGAAAATCGGTACGGTTGACACCGATCGAACGATACGCGCCTTTCATTGACTTGTCTCCATAAGACAGATATGGATCATACGGTGTCCCCTGATAGTGGGAAGACAATACATACTTGACATCCTCAACTGTAATCTTCTTTTCTGGAATCAAGCACCACGGAAGATCATCGCTAAGAGGTGTGTAGTCGGCATATGGTCCATCCCACACAAAGGTCTTTGGATTTAATGTTCGAAGCATGTACCAAGCGCGCGGGGTATTGTAAACATGATCGGAATCGTCATGGTTTCTCCTCCGGATGAACCACAACAAACTTCTTTGGCATATAGTGACCAGCGCCTGAATCGTCATTTCTAGCGATCATGGTTGATCCGTCATATGAAGCATTTTTTTAACTAATATTGTCGTACAAGCCATTTTTACCTCCTCCTATTATCAGAATCCTTTTACTTTTCGAGTACATTTTCCATCAATACGTCTGTGCGAACAGACAGGTCGCATTCTTCGTCTACAATATCCCTCAAGTAAGAAACATAAGCTTCTGCAATCTCATCCATTGCCTCTGCCAGCTGTTCTGTTGTCATCTTCTCTGGATACATTGCTTCCCGAACATCCCACATCAGATTTCCAAATACAGTATTTCCTTTTACGATTGCAAATTCGGCTTCACTTTTACAATTTCTTTTACAAGAAGAATTCCTTCATAACCTCTAAAAGGTGATAACGCTCCTTGTTCAATTGAAGTATCAATATACTTTAGTTCAACAATGTCACCAATTTTTAAATCATCTGCCGATATTCTTAAATCTTTATCATATATTGGAATTCCAACAGACTGTGTGAGAGTAGCAATAGAACGTTCACCTTCAACCTCCTTTCCACCTATTGCATCTCCATGTATTTTATCAATTTTGATTTGAATTATCTTTACATGTTGAACATAGTATTCTTTTCCGTTCCAATTCCATTTTTTATAATTTCGCCATTTGTGTTTAATTCAATACCTGATTCTAAAATTGTCAAATAATAATTATTTTCTATGCGATTTACTGGTAAAGAGCAACCGGTTATAAGCCAAATCCACAATATAATTAAAAATTTAATCTTTCTCACCCCTTTCTTAAAACAAACTATTTTTAAGTTTCTCAAAATCCTTACTTTGTTAAAATTTCAAGTTTTCTCATGAATTATTGAATCTTTAGTTCCTCAAAGTGATAGCGTGGTTTTCCTAAGCTCTTCTTTCCGTATTCAATTGCCTTCGTAGGGCAATAGCAGATGCAGGCCATACAGTGTGTACATATCTTGCCCCACTCAGGTTTTCCATTCTGAATCTGAATATTGTTTATCGGACATTTTAAGGCACATTGTCCGCAGCCAATACAGGCTTCGCTCGCATTAAACAAATCTGCCTTGACTATAAGCTGATAAAAAATCGGATTCACAAGTCCACTCTTGATTCGATCATACAAATTATTTCGAGGTATTGGAAACTTCTGTCTCTCCTTAACTCTTGCTATAGCATTTTCAATATCTGGATTTGCTTTCTCCACAATTTTCACGGCCTCATCTGCCTTTGGTACACCAAACATAGCAATATAGTTCTCCGGCATAACGACTTGTGCCGTTCCCATATATATCAGACGCAGCTGTGCTGCAAGTTGTCTATTATATTTTGCAGCATTTCCAATCTCGCTGCCGCAATCCATAACAAACCAAATACGCTCAGCAGATGTCAGTTGTGTTTTAGTAAGCCATTCTGATACTACCCGCGGAATACGCCATGCATATGTCGGAACTACAATAATCACATCCTGTCCCGTCTGTATCAGCGAATTATCCTGTGCTTTAATTTTTGCATTTAGATCTATTATCGTATCCTGCAATGCTTCAGCAAATCTCCTTGCTATATATCGGCTGTTTCCTGTTCCTGAAAAGCAAAAAATCATATGCAGACACACCTCCGTTCTTTTTATCCCGTATAAGCATCCTCAGCAGTGTTTTTGAAATTCTGTTTTTCCTGCGACTGCCTTTTCTATTCACTCTCTGGAATATTGATTCTTTCTTAATACTCCATTCTTTCTGTAATCAGTTCCACCCAAGCAACCTCAAAACCAGCTTTTGCAGCGACATGCCTCTTTTTATTTGCTGATTCTTAAAGACCGCATTCTAATTGACAATCATACGGTTCATTTTGCTGGGGACAGGCACCGGATGTCCCTATGAACGAAGCCCTTTTACAAGAGTCTGAAATTCCTGCTCGGTATCCACAAAATGATACGGTGCATACTCTCCATATGCTGTTGGTCTGCTAATTGTTACAAGCTGTACTCCCTTATATCCAACTGCTCGATTCAGTTCCCTTTTTAATTCTGCCAGATGCTTTCCATGACTTGTTTTTAAAGCAAAACAACCATGTGCATCACGATCTTTCGCTACCAGATAACACATTATTCAGCGCCTCCTTATTAGCAATTCGAAACTGTAAAGACTCCTCTTCCAGTATTTGATCGTAATTATCACAAAAAGCTCAGAACCCCAATGTTTTTTTGCTAAAGATAAACACCAGATGGCATCAATCTAATGTTACATTATTTTAATTTGAAAACTATTATTATCCACAAAGTTAAATGCTTCTGGTGCTTTTGTCATCCATAGCCTTGGATAATCTAGCTTATGGCGCTCAAGCATGGAACGACAATCTTTTGTTTTTATTTTACAAAAGTCAGTCTTAAAATTTTTAACACTCCCACTTTTGGTCAGTTCCATAACCGTTCGGACATCTGTACAACTAACTAGCTCATTTTCCAAATTCAAAACTTGCGGAAGAAAAATGATTTTCAACTTTCCACAATACCTTGTGAGAAGTTCCAAATTCTTTTTAAGATTTGATGTCTGTGATACATCAGTATCAAATACTAAAACCACAGTCGTTCCTGCCTGAATAGACAACATCTGTGATTTTGGAATCAAATTCTGCACCACATTGAATACCTTTACCTTCCCAGGAATCAACCTTGCTGGTGTCTCTTTCAATGCTGCTATCAATTGTTGCTCGCACGGACCTTCTACATAATATATGCATTTATTATTCATCTTCCCACCCCATTTCCAATTCGTCTAAAAGCGAATCCTGTGGGAGTGAGGCAAATACATCATTCTCCACCGCACAACGTAAAGAGTCTGTATTTCTTTTCAACACATCTGATGCAGAAACAGCTGAAACCTGATATATTCCTTCCTCAAGACGTTTGCGCAAAAATACATAGCTATGCTTCGGCAGGTTCAAATCCAACATATCTGTATTATGTGTTGTAAAAATCAACTGCTCATCGGCTCCGATATGATCCAGCATAATGCCGAAAATCCTTTTCTCAATATCACTTTGAATATATGAGAAATGTTCATCGCAATAATAAAAGCTACTCTCTTTTACTGCCATTGCAGCAAGGAACATTGCGACATCAATTCCTTCTACTGTACCACTGGACAATATCTCCCGATTCAACAGCTTACCTTCCTGAATGATGATTTCCATTCCATCTCTACGAATAATAAAGGTATCCTTCAAATCTTTTGATAAGCTGACGTCTTGTAATGTCGGGTCAAGTGTTCCAATAACAGCGCGTAACGTCTTTAACAAGATATTTTTATTCGCACTTGTAAGCTTCAATGATTTCTCTATTTCTGGATACGCAAAACGATATCGTATGGCACCTACCAACTTCTTAAGCGATGTCGCAGTTCTGGTTGCTTCTATCGTTTGATCTTTCAACTTCTTTACACATTTTTCATATGAATCCATCGTATCAATATCTGCAGTCTGATACTGAATTTCAATCTCCTGATTAAAAGCATCAATATGAGCAGACAACCGCTGCAGACGATAATCTCCATTCACAAAGTCAATACTAAAGTATCCTTTATCACCTGAAACCATCTCATAAAGCGGTGTTGGATTTCCATCAGCCATATATCCAAAAATACGAAGCAATGCCTTTCCAAGACTGGTCTTTCCTGTAGCATTTGCTCCCATAAGAATTACAGCTTTCTTATAGCGAAACCGCACTCTCCCTTTCAGATATTCCTGATCTATAATCGAATTAACAATCTTTTTAGGATAGCTAAAATTAATATTAAAATCATTAAATCCATAAATTCTCTTCAACACAAGATTCAATACTATCACATCATACCCTCCTGTCATTATTTCGTCTTTTACGAACTAATGATAACACATTTCAGGAAATATTTCAAGGATACTAGTACACATTTTAATTTGGCTGACTTAACCCAGCGGCAAGCCACTGGGGTTCCATTGACGGAGTTCTAGTGTCTGCGTACATCGCAAGGACTTTGGCAGACACATCTGTTCCGGAGCAACAAAACTCGCGAACAAGCAGTCCTATGACCACATTTGTGTCGATTCGATGGAACTGAATCTTCACATTCG
>NZ_JAJEQN010000056.1:0-19641 GCF_020687335.1 Anthropogastromicrobium aceti | reverse complement strand
ATATGGCGAGGTAACCACATGAGCAAAATAGAAGCATCGAAGATGCGATTTTGCGAATGGGGTTCTGAATAGTTACGGAAATTTTACGAAAATGAGAGGATAAACAATGCTTTTATATTTTATCAGACATGGACAGACAGACTGGAATAAAGACATGAGAATGCAGGGACAGTCCGATATTCCACTTAATGAAAATGGACGCGAATCTGCAATTGAGGCTGGAAAAACACTGGCAAATACCCATATTGACCTTGCCTTTTCAAGCCCATTAAAGCGTGCAAAGGAAACGGCAGAGCTTGTATTGGCAGGAAGAGATATTCCTATTATTGAGGATAAAAGAATTGAAGAAATTTGTTTTGGTATTTGTGAAGGCATGAGAGGAAGAGATGAAAATGGGCAGCCGGTTGGATGCTTTGCTGAGTTCTTTGCACATCCAGAGCAGTATCAGGCACCAGAAAACGGTGAGGATGCGAAAATGCTCTGCGCGCGTACATGGAACTTCCTTGAAGATATCACAACAAGAGAAGAGCTTCAGGACAAATCTATTTTAATTGCAACACATGGTGCAGCTTTGCAGTCAATGATGTTGTGGGTGAACAAACAGCCAATTTGTGATTTTTGGAAGAGTGGTCTTAAGAAAAACTGTTCCGTAACAAAGGTGGAAGTAAAAGATGGTCAGATTAAGGTACTAGAAGAGGGAGAAAAACAGTATACAGCATAAGAAAAAGTCTTCTGTCGATTGTGACAGGAGACTTTTTCCTTATAAAAATAATTTTTTTGCATCATTTAGGCGCATATAGAATTGATCATAAAAATCAGATCCATCCTGATATGGTGTAAGGTAAAAGACTTTTAAAATATAGGAATGAAGCGTTTTTATTAGTTCTGGCGATAATCCTTGTGATGCCTTGGCAAGATCCTTTAAAAAGTAGTGCCAGTCACAGACAAATTGCTCATAGCGCTTTAACTCTGGAATATTAATCCACTGGCGTACCTTTACCTTAGCTAAGTGTTCTTTTTTACATTGTCCTGTCTGTAAAAAGTAGGAAAATCCAGTGCCGTCATAGACGCGTCCCAGAGGAAACAGGCGGCAAAAGCCAGGGCGAAACATATGAATAGAGCAGCGCCCAGCTTCATTTAAAAAAGAACACTGATCCTTATCAGAAGTCATGGCAATTGCAGGTAAAACAATTCCATCAACAGGAGTCAATTGCAGCTGACCATTAAAAAGAGCAGCCGCAGGAACATGCAGTCCCTGAGACATCTGGTAAACATCAAATGGGTCTAATAAGATCGAATTGCCCATATGACAGCAGCATTCATGGCAGCCATCGCAGCCAAGACTGTCAGCACGCACCATATCAGAGGACGAGTAAAGTTTACCGTTCGAAATTTCATCCATAGAAACAGATCGAAGCATAATATTAAAATCCTTTTCATTTATTTCCTTAATAGTACAACAAAACAGGCGAAAAATCCATCATTTCTGTAAGAAAAATGTAAAGTTAATATCCTTGCAAATTAAAAAAAGTCTGATATATTAAAAGTAACAAGTGTTGTGTAAAAATAAGAGGAGGTTAAAAATATGTTATCAGTATTTATTTTGGCGATTTTAATAATTGCACTATTAGCATTTTTGTGGTATGGGTGGAAGAATCATAAATTCGGTGAACATTACGGAATCTACTGGATAGCGAGTGGATTGGCGATTGTTTTATTAGTGATTCATGTTTTCAAGAGAGAGCAATATCAGAATCTTATGCCTATTGTAGCAGGTGATGTGATTATAATATTGACATTTGTTATGGCAGGAATTATTGGATATAAGCAGAAGAGTTAATATTCGCGAGAAATCCATTCGGAACGGTACCCTTTGTTGATCTGGTAAATTTTAGAAGCGATTTTTAAGGTTTAAGGAAAGTGGTTAATGAGAAAGGAGTAAATGCAAATGAATACATTTATTGTAGAGGCGGAGAATTATAAAACGTTGCAAACAGAAAATGTTAACATTTCTGAATATGGTATAACACCAGATTCTGTCTATTCTATAAAATTTGAAAAAGGACAGGATGATACTTTGATGCCACAGTATCAGGTGCGTTATCCAACACATGAAGAGATAGCAGATGAGCTTTGGAACTGGTTAGAAGAATATGGCTGTTTGGAGCCATATCAAAAGGTCCAACAGTATTATGAGGACTATCAGGCAATGTATCCGGCATATAATCAAGGTGAACTTTATTGTTATCCGGGAAAAGTGGCATATTTATCTTATTATGGGGATGAAATTGTGATCATACAGAACAATATGGAATTTTCATATTCAGGTCCTGCAATTTATTCAAAAGAGGAGTTACCACAGGAACTTAAAAATATATATCGCTATGCAAGCTACCAATATGGCGATTATTCATTAAGCAAAAATTTGGAAAAGATTGATCTGGAAGGCTGCAGTCGAGCGGAAGCAGCAGATTACTGCAATGCAATTATGGAGCAGTATGGATATGAGTTTGCATCTGTTGATGTATATACAATAATATATGAGCACATTCAGGAAATTGTAAATGATCCGCGATATAAGGAATGGTGTCTTGCACCAGGATATGATCCAGTTAATCAAACAGGCGGCGAATGGAGAGAAGGAGATGATGCCTATCTGATTGTATACAGAGATTTGTCTTGGAATAACCAACCGGTTCAAGTATCGGAGTATGCTAGTTGCAATTATGCCATTTATAGTCCGAGATATGGACTTATTGATATGTTAATCCAATATCCTCCAGAATATATTGGAGAAACGCAGTGTACTATTATTTCTGAGGAAGAGGCCTTAAAAAAGGCAAAAATTAAATTTAAGAAAGATTTTGAAGACGTAGAGACGATGCAAGTTCTTTCCAGCGAAGTGGTATATAGTTTAGATTCTGACAGTGGAACTAACACCGTATATGAATATGGAGATGAGAGGGAAGGAACATTTTCACCATATTGGAAAGTGACATTTTCAATGGCATCAATGTTCTCTGATGTTAGTGATAAAAGCGCAGAGCAGGAACAGCCAGTGGTGGATATACTTGTTCCAGCGATTAAGTGATATAATATTGTGCTTGTATAAATTTGTTTTGTGCAGTACTATGAAGAAAATAATTAGAAAAAGGAGCAGCAGTGCTATGGAATATATTTTAATGCACCGCACAAAAGAGATAGCGCGAATTGAGCTTGATGAGTTTTCAAATATCGCTTCGATTTATGAGGTGTATGATAGCAAGCATCTTCCAGTGGGAACTGTACAAAAAGAAGTAGTAAACAAGAGGGCATTGGCGAAATGGTGGTCAGGAAGATCAATTCCAGCAAGCAGGCAAGGTTTAAAAGAAGCATTGCAGGAGCTTGGAATGACAGTATCTCAGGAGCTTCTTGATAAATGCTATGGACTTAGTCTTTCTGATCAGTATTGGATTTTACCTAAAGGTGAACGAATTACATGGGAAGCAATTAACTTTTTTGATCATTCTTTTTCAGAGGATGTTGGAAATCTTCTGTTTGGTCATGGCAGTGCATCTACGAGTATGAGTCTTGTATCTCCTGATAATACTTCAGATGGACAATTGATGAAAAAATGGAAGATTGCAGATGGAAAGCGTATTCTAATGAAAGGTTCAAGTAAGCCATATTATCAGGAGGCTCTTTGCGAAGTGATTGCATCTCGTATCGCAAGTCGTCTTGGAATTAATCATGTGGAATATTCAGTGGTTTGGGAAAATGAGGAACCTTTTAGTCTTTGTGAGGATTTTATTACAAGGGATACTGAATTAATTTCTGCCAGCCATATTATGAATGCATTTAAAAAGCCAAATAATTTGTCAGAATACGAATATTATATTCAGTGCGCAGAGAAGCTAGGCGTGGTGAATATACGAAAAGAAGTAGAAAAAATGATTGTATTGGACTTTATTATTGCAAATGAAGACCGGCATTTCAATAATTTTGGATTAGTAAGAAACGCAGTTACGCTAGAATGGATTGGGGCAGCGCCGATATTCGACTGTGGAACGTCACTTTGGTATAACACACAGGAATCACGTATAAAACCACTAGCACCGTCATTGCAGGGAAAGCCATTTAAGAAAACGCATGCAGAGCAAATTCATCTGGTCAAGGATTTTTCGTGGATAGATCTAAGTGCACTTGATGGGTTTGAAGAAGAGGCAGATGCAATTTTTGCCCAGTCTGAGTACCTGTCAGATGCGAGAAGAAATATTCTTGTAAATGCGATTCGAGAGCGAATTAACTTGATTGGAGAACTAATTTAAAGCGAATAAAAAGAGCAAAGAGAGACACTTCGACAAATTTGTTGTTAGTGTCTTTTTGCTGTTAATAAAAAAATGCAAAGTCACTTCGTCGAGGCGCGTTTGTTGTATACCGGGTAGCCATGGCAGCATATACCCCTTGCTTAATTTCCACATCTGCGGTAAGATAAATCTGTAATGATGTAAAGCACAGAGTACAGAAAGGAAAGACTGCCATGGAGTATGACAGATTTCAGGAAATCCTGCAGGAAGAGGCAGAAAAGATACCGGAAAAGTTCTATGAGGGACTTAACGGTGGTGTAATCATCTCAGAAGAGACAAAGCTAAGCCCCTATGCGCAGAACAATGATTTGTACATTGCAGGCCAATATCTGCACAGCTACCAGATGGGAAAACAGATCGTAATTTATTATGGAAGTATGATGCGTTTATTCGGCTATCTTGACGATGAAGGAATGCGCCGTGAGATTGCACGTGTGCTGCGTCATGAATTAAAGCACCACATAGAAGGGCGTGCTGGTATTCGTTCTCTTGAAAAATGGGACGAAGAGCAGATTGCAGCTTATCTGCAGAGAGGGCTTTGTGCGGAAAGGAAAAGGGAAAAATGAATCAGGAATGGTCATTGGACGTACTGTATCACGGATATGAGGATCCGAAGTTTGACGAAGACATGAAAAAATTTGAGAGTGAGGTTGCTGGAATGAAGGAAAAAATCGAAGCAGCCAAAAAACTCGACCCAGTAAAGGGACTGGAAACATGTCTTATGGTAAAAGAAGAAATGGCAGCATTAGGAAGCCGTCTTGGTGAGTTTATTTCATTGAAGGCATCTGTTAATACGTCAGATAGTAAAACAAATGATATGGGAGCACGTTATGACCGTATCGCAGCAAATCAGACAGCAGCAAACGTTGCATTTTGCAAGTATGTAGCTTCAATTGAAAATCTTGATCAGGTGATTGCACAGAGCAGTTTGCTTACAGAGTATAATTATTATCTGACAGAGATAAAGAAAGACGCAGCTCATATGTTATCAGATGATATGGAAGATCTGATTGCACATATGGATATCACAGGCGGCGGTGCATGGGGCAAGCTGTTTGACTATTTGACATCTACATTAAAGGTAGATTATGAGGGAGAGGTTATTACTCTTCCGGCAGTCAGAAATCTGGCAACAAGTGAGGATAAGGAAGTAAGAAAGAAGGCATATGAGGCTGAGCTTGCAAGCTATGATAAAATTGCAGACTCTATTGCATTTGCACTTAATAATATCAAGGGACAGGTATCCATGTTAAGCGAAAAGAAGGGATATGAGAGTCCTCTAGCTATGACACTTGAACAGTGCCGTATGAAAAAGGAAACTCTTGATGCAATGTTCACTGCAATGCGCGAGTATCTGCCAAAGTTCTGGGAATATTTAAAGGCAAAGGCAAAATATTTAGGATACGAAGGCGGATTGCCGTGGTATGAGATGTTTGCACCTGTTGGAAAGATGGATTCTAATTATACTGCAGAAACTGCAAGAGATACGCTTGTAGAAAACTTCAGCCATTTTTCAAAAGAATTGTCAGATATGATGGCACGCGCTTTCGCAGAGAGCTGGATCGATTTTTATCCTCATGAGGGAAAGGTAGGCGGTGCATTCTGCGCTAATGTGACAACCGAAAAGCAGAGCCGTATTTTGACTAATTTCAATGGTTCATTTGATTCTGTTGTAACACTTGCACATGAGCTTGGCCATGCTTTCCACAATAAGCAGATATTTGAGAACCGTATCTTAAATCAGGATTACTCTATGCCAGTTGCAGAGACAGCTTCTACTTTTAATGAGACACACTTTATGCTGAGTGCATATAAAAAGTCAAATGATCCACAGGAAAAGCTTGCTATTCTGGAAAATTTGCTGTCCGGAACAACTCAGATTATCTGTGACATTTATTCCAGATTTTTATTTGAGGATGCAGTATTCCATAAATGTGAAGCGCAGTTTTTGATGACAAATGACTTAAAGGAGATTATGCTTGATGCTCAGAAGCAGGCATATGGAGATGGTCTTGATCAGACAAAGCTTCATCCATATATGTGGACTTGCAAGGGTCATTATTATTCATCAGGATTAAGCTACTACAACTTCCCATATGCATTTGGTGGTTTATTTGCAATGGGTCTGTACACACAGTTTTTAAATGAGGGAGATAGTTTTGTTCCGAAATACAATGCACTGCTAAAAGCAACTGCGACATGTTCCGTAGAGGACACAGCAAAAATGGCAGGAATAGATCTGACAAAGCCAGATTTCTGGAGAAGCAGCCTTCAGACATTTGCAAATCTGATTGATGAATATGTAGCATTGATCGGGTGAAAAATGCTCGGTTCGTACTTTTCCCTGCAATTTCGCATGGCTCTGAATAGTTAATAAATTATTTATTTTTAATAAGGGTTTGGTAAGAATTCGTAAGATTTCTTTAAGATGATGGTCAAAATTTGGACACAAATAACATGTATTATATAGACAAAGCTTAGATGAAAGCTTTTGAAACAGTCGGCCATAGATGCATTATGAGTAAGTGCATTGGCTGTGAATTAGAGAAATCCACAGGCAGACAAAACATCAAGCCGGGTGAGTTACCGGCAGCCCTCCCCCTTTTTTAGTACCCTGGCGAAAGCCAGGGTATTTTTTTATGTAAAAGTTCACGCGTCATGCTAGATCTGGACAAATTTCATGCTTGCATGAAAATTTGTCAGATCAGCAGGACGAAGTGGACGCCCGTTAATGAACAAAACAAAGCTGCGAGCAAACTTAGTTTGCGATTAGCAGCGACGCACGGAACGTGCGGTTTTGTGAATGGGCGTCCCGTGAACAGTGGTGAAACCATTCACCGAAGGGCTTTTATAATTCTGACTATTGTTCACTTTACATTCATCTCTATTTGTGCTAAAGTAATCAATGATTTTTATTGATTGCCTGTGAAGACTCAGGCGGAAGGAGAAAGAAAGGAATGAGTTTTAAGGAAAAGGCCGTTTCATGGCGGCAGGAGGTACATATCGGCAAGACAAAACCACGTCTGATCAAGGCGGCAATATTGTTGCTTTGCTTTGGCATTCTGATTGGCATGGCCTGGTATTACAGTGAATTTTCTGCGAAAGATTGTGCAATTCTTGCAGGTATTTGTGTGCTCACTATCGCCATATATATGATTGATATGCCGGTGCATCCAGTGATCCGCATTCTATTTGCACTTGTCATCCCGTTAGGCTGTTTTTACACATTTGAGACGCTGACTCATCAGATGAGTACCATGATTGAGCTGGCAAAGCGGCTTAATATTGCATTTTACTATTGGTTATTTTTATTTGTGTTCTTTATAGCTGGGCGAACTAGCATTTCAATGGCCATCTGTGTGGCAGCAATTGCCATTATTGGTGTTGGCAACTATTTTGTTGTGATGTTTCGTTCAAATCCTATTGTTCCATGGGATATATATTCCTTTGAAACAGCAATGAGTGTGGCAGACAACTACGTCTTTTCAGTAGATTGGGCGCTTGCAGAGCACATCGCAATGTTTATTTTAATGTTAATTGTCGGTGTGAGAACCAATATTCGTCTGAATAAAAAAATTCTGCGTCCGATTCTTACTGTGGCTATGTGTATTCCGGCTTATTTTTATATTTCATATTTATGGCAGGATAATTTAGAGAGAAATACAGGATTAAATGATACTTTGTTTAATGCAAAGTATATGCACAGTAAGGATGGCTTTTTTGTGTCATTCATTTTGGACATCCATTTTCTTCAGATTGAAGAGCCAAAAAATTACTCAGATGAGTATGCATTATCTCTACTAAATGAACAGAAAGTGGAAAAAGTGGAGACACCAGAAGAACTGCCAGATATCATTGCCATCATGGATGAGACATTTTCAGATCCGGCAGTGCTTGGTGAGTTTGAGACAAACAAAGATTATATGCCGTTTGTCCATAGCATCTTAAGAGGTGAAGTAGCCAATACAATCAGTGGTTATGCTGATGTTTCTGTTCTTGGAGGAAATACAGCAAACTCTGAGTTTGAATTTTTAACTGGAAATTCCATGGCATTTTTCCCAAATGGATCAGTTCCATATTTACAGTATATACGTGATGGTATCAGCACAATTGTTCCTCAGTTAGAGGAGTATGGTTATACGACATATGGTACACATCCATACCGCGCAAAGGGATGGAATCGTGAGTTTATATATGATCTTATGGGCTTTGACTATCGTTATTTCCAGGGAAGCTTTCCATTTGAGGACAAGCTTCGCAACTATGTTTCTGATGAAGCTGATTTTAAGAGTATTTTAGAGTGGCGCAACAACACAGAAGGACCATTCTTTATGTTTAATGTTACTATGCAGAATCACAGCAACTATGGCGGTGATTTTGATAACTTTGATCCGCAGATTGTTGCTAAGTTTAAGAATACATCTTCAAATAAATATCTGAACAAATATTTGTCTTTGATGTACGAAACAGATCAGGATGTTGCATCACTTTTAAGTGAATTATCTCAGTCAGATAGAAAGACTATTGTTGTGTTCTGGGGCGATCATCAGCCAAATGATTATGTGGTTCGTCCAATTTACAAAGAGTATGGTCTTGATTTTGACAATCAGACATACGAACAACAGCAGCAGCGTCAGAAGACTCCATTTTTCATCTGGGCAAACTATGATATTCAAGAGCAGACAAATGTAGAGATCAGCTTGAATTACCTGAATATTCTGCTGTTTGAGACTGCTGGATTACAGCTCGATGAATATCAGACATTCCGTAAAAATCTGTGGCAGGGTCAAATTCCAATGATGAATGCAGTCGGCTATCGAAATGATGACGGCGATCTGGTGGAGTACGACGATGCACCTGAGGAAATTCAGAATCTTTTGAATGAGTATCAGAATATTCAGTATTACCGCATGGAGCGTGAATATTCGAAGAAAAAGTGACGTCCTGTGTGTGGTGGCGGTATTTTTCACGTGTTGCCATTCCACCACGTATATGACGCTCAGATTTATTGATATCGAGAATAATCCGTGTCTGGAAAGCCAGGCGCGGATTTATTTGTATCAAACGCTGTGTGACATCCTTGTGAACTGTTGATTTGCTGACACCAAACTGTCTGGCTGTCTGGCGAACCGTGGCGCCGTTGTCAACAATGTACTGTGCAATGTGAATGGCGCGTTCCTCTATGTAATCTCTCATAAAACCCTCAAAAAAATATTTGTTTTTACAATGTATGCATAGGCAAATGAGAATAGAAATGCTATAATGGAAAAATGGGAGATCATTCTAAATAATAGAAAGAGAGGGAATACAATGGAAAAAGAAAAAACAGTTCTCGAGGTATGTACAGACAGCATAGAGTCTGCAATTGCAGCCAAAAAGGGAGGCGCAGATCGTATTGAGCTATGCAGCAATCTGATCATAGGAGGAACGACACCAGATACGAAAATGTATCGTATCATTCAAAATGAGGCTGGGATTCCGGCGCGCATTTTAATTCGTCCAAGATTTGGCGATTTTTGCTACAGCAAATATGAAAAGGAACTGATTCTGGAACAAATTCAGGCGTTTCGCGAGGAAGGCGCACAGGGCGTTGTTATCGGTGCACTGCTGCCAGATGGAAGTTTTGATCTGGAGTTTATGGAAGAATGTATGAAGGCGGCTGGAAAGTGTAAGGTGACATGTCATCGTGCATTTGATATGTGCAGAGATCCATTTGAGGCACTTGAGGCACTGATTCATCTTGGTGTGGACACATTGTTAACGTCTGGACAAGAGCCATCAGCGCTAGCAGGAGCAAATTGTCTTGAAGCACTTGCAGCAAAAGCAGAGGGAAGAATCCATATTTTGGCAGGAGCAGGTGTGTCAGATTATGTAATAAAGCCATTATATGAAAAGGGAATCAGACATTTCCATCTTTCAGCAAAGATAGAGCTTGAGAGTGCAATGAAGTATCGAAATACAAGAGTAAGCATGGGTCTTCCGGGAATGAGTGAGTATATGATCTGGCAGACAGATGATAAGAAGGTAAGAAGTGCACGTATGGTGCTTGATGCATGCAGCGGCAAAGAGGCATAAGAAGCTTAATATGTGTGCATATTTGAAAGACGGCATTAGAAAAGGCCCGGCAAATCATTGAAATGCCGGACCCTGTATAGGGACAATCACAAGTCTCTTGTCTTTTGAGGGGGGCCCGGTGCCTTGCAGCACCGGGTATGAGTATGAAAAAGCTTTCAAGTGATGGGGAATCGACTTGAAGTACTTTTTAAGTACAGTTATAATGTATCTCAAAAATGTGACAGAAGTTTGTACGAAATCTGAATAAAGAAGAAAAAAAATTAAGGAATTATGAAACAAAAGAAGAACCAAACAAGCCTTAATAAATTCGTAAGAAGTATTTTTTGGGAAAATCGAAAAAAATACTTTCCCTTTTTCAAGATATTGTATATAATGATACTTGTGTAGGCATTTATCCGGGGGATACTTGTCTTGGGAAAGGAGTTTTAACCATGGCATTTGGCGTGTCAACTGATATAGGAATTGATTTGGGAACTGCCAGTATTCTGGTATATATAAAGGGGAAGGGCGTCGTCTTAAAGGAGCCCTCCGTTGTAGCATATGACCGCAATACCAACGAGATAAAAGCGATTGGTGAAGAGGCACGTATGATGATTGGACGAACCCCTGGAAATATCGTTGCAATCCGTCCGCTTAAGCAGGGCGTAATTGCTGACTATACGATTACGGAAAAGATGATCCGATACTTTATTCAAAAGGCAATCGGAAAGAGAACATTTAGAAAACCGCGCATTTGTGTCTGCGTACCGAGCCAGATTACGGAAGTAGAGAGGAAAGCTGTAGAGGATGCAACCTTTAATGCAGGTGCAAGAGAGGTTTATCTTGTTGAGGAGCCACTTGCAGCAGCAATAGGTGCAGGCATCGATATCACAAAGCCTTGTGGAAACATGATTGTTGATATTGGAGGCGGAACTACAGATGTGGCTGTAATTTCACTCGCAGGAACTGTTGTCAGTGAATCTATAAAGGTAGCTGGTGATGATTTCAATGAGGCAATTGTACGCTACATGAGAAAGAAGCATAATCTTTTAATTGGCGAGCGCACAGGTGAGGAAATCAAGATTAAGATTGGTACCTGTTATCCGCGCCAGGAAGAGCTTGCAATTGATGTAAGAGGCCGCAATCTTGTAACTGGTCTTCCAAAGACAGTTACGATTACATCAGAGGAGACTCTTGAGGCACTTTCTGAGTCAGCAAATCAGATCGTAGAGGCTGTACATATGGTACTTGAAAAGACACCTCCGGAGTTAGCAGCTGATATTTCCGATCGTGGTATTGTACTTACGGGCGGCGGCGCGTTGCTGACAGGACTTGAGCAGCTTCTTGAGGAACGTCTTGGAATCACGACGATGACAGCTGAAGAACCAACTACTTGCGTGGCAGTTGGAACTGGAAAATATATGGAAGTTATGAACTCGATAAGAGATTAATAAGTTAGTAGGTAATATAGTGAGACAGACCGGCAAAAGAGGGCGAAAAGCAACATCTTTGCCGGTTCGTTTTGTTCATGCAGGAAAACTATGTAAGGGTGAGAAAATGGTAGAGTTACAGGGATATATAGACCGGATTGTCTTTCGCAATGAAGAAAACGGTTACTCGGTACTTTGTATGAAGGAGGGAAACAAGGAGGAGTTTCTTGTTGGCGTTTTTCCTGATGTGTCCGAGGGAGAATATTTAACTGCGCGCGGGGAGATGAATGTCCATCCGATTTATGGAAAACAGCTTCGTGTTCAGGAGTATGAATTTACCGCGCCGAGTGACGCAGCTTCGACATTAAAATATTTAAGTTCCGGTGCAATAAAGGGAATTGGAGAGGCGTTAGCGACAAGAATTGTTAAAAAGTTTGGTGATGATACATTTCGCATTATGGAGGAGGAACCGGAGCGTTTGGCAGAGGTGAAGGGAATCAGCATGAGAAAGGCGCTAGAAATTTCAGGTGCCGTTGCAGGAAAGAGGGATCTTCGTCAGGCAATGTTGTTTTTGCAGCAATATGGCATCACTCAGAACCTTGGCATGAAAATATACAATTTTTATCAAGGCCGTTTGTATCAGGTGATTCGTGAAAATCCTTATAAGCTTGCAGATGACATTGACGGTGTAGGATTTCGTATTGCAGATGAGATAGCATCGAAAGCTGGAATTTTGCCAGATTCTGATTTTCGTATCAGGAGTGGAATTTTGTATGTGCTTGAACAGGCAACAGGACAGGGACACACATGTCTTCCGATGGATCAGCTGATGCAGGAGGCTAGACGGCTGCTTGGTGTGGAGATTGATTCTATGAATGACCGCATCATGGATCTGATCATGGATAAGAAAATTGTCGTGAAGACAAAAGAAGACATTCAGATGGTGTATTCCTCTGTCAGCTATTATACAGAGCTGACGATTGCACAGATGCTTAAGGATTTGAATATAAAAGATACGATTACATCTGATGAGATTTCGGCAAAGATCAAGGCAATTGAAACAGAGCAGGATATTGCACTTGATGATCGCCAGCGCCTTGCCGTATCGGAAGCAGTCAATAATGGTTTGACAATCATTACCGGAGGACCCGGAACAGGAAAGACAACAACGATACGAACAATTATTCGCTATTTTGAGAAGGAAGGTCTTGATATATTATTGGCTGCACCGACTGGACGCGCGGCAAAGCGCATGAAGGAGGCAACAGGATGTGAAGCAAAAACTGTGCATCGTCTTCTGGAGCTTTCTGGAATGGTGGGCGAGGGTGCAACATCATTTGGACGAAATGAAGATAATCCGCTTGAGACAGATGTTGTGATTATTGATGAGGTATCAATGGTTGATATCTTTTTAATGAAATCACTTCTTCGTGCACTAGTTCCTGGAATGCGTCTGATTCTTGTAGGTGATGTGAATCAGCTTCCAAGCGTAGGCCCTGGAAATGTACTGCGCGATATGATTTATTCAGATGCGTTTCCAGTTGTACGCCTTGAGAAAATTTTCAGACAGGCAGCGGAAAGTGACATCATTATGAATGCGCACAGAATTAATGCTGGAGAGATGGTGGAGCCAAGACCCGGAAGTCGCGATTTTCTTTTTATTAAGCGCGACAATCCAGGAAATATCATTGGCGCGACAATCACGCTTTTAAAGGACAAGCTTCCCAATTATGTAAACAGCAGTACACGTGATATTCAGGTATTGACACCAATGAGAAAAGGTCTTCTTGGCGTGGAACAGCTAAATGTTGCTTTGCAGGAAGCATTGAATCCGCCGGATCCTTCTAAGCAGGAGCTTACTGTTGGCAGTTTTATTCTGCGTGAGGGTGATAAAGTCATGCAGATCAAAAATAATTACCAGATGGAGTGGAAGGTGTTAAATAGTTATCGTATGCCGCTTGATGAGGGTGTCGGCGTATTCAATGGAGATATGGGAATTGTGAGGGAAATAAATTCCTATACGGAAAGGATTACAGTTGAGTTTGAGGAAGGACGCCGTGTTGAATATGAGTTTAAGCAGGCAGAGGAATTGGAACTAGCTTATGCCGTTACAATTCACAAATCACAGGGAAGTGAGTACCCGGCCGTGATTTTGCCGCTTCTTGGAGGACCAAGGATGTTAATGAACAGAAATCTGCTTTATACGGGAGTTACAAGAGCGAAAAGCTGTGTTTGCATTGTGGGAAGTGTGCACACTTTTCAGGAGATGATTGCAAATGAACAGGAGCAAAAACGTTACAGCGGATTAAAGGATCGGATAAAGGAGGTATATGAGCTGGCTTGATGAGTTGTTTTTTCCAAGGCGCTGTCCTGTGTGCAGAGACATTGTAAGCCCATGGGGAGAAATGATTTGTGATACCTGCAGAAAAAATTTTCATTTGGTAGCAGATAAGGGCTGTTTAAAATGTGGCCGTCTGCTGCTTAATGAAGAAAAGGAATATTGTGAGGATTGTATGAGAATGAAACGCTGCATTGTCCGCAGCCTGACTGGATATGATTACAGGCAGGAATGGGTTCACAAAATGATCTTTCATGTAAAGTATCATAATGAAAGACAGCTTCTTGACTACCCTTGCAGCGAGGCAGCTCATGAGTATCGAGATACTATTATGCGATGGCAGTGTGACTGCTTAATTCCCATTCCGCTTCATCCATCAAGACAAAAAAAGCGTGGTTTTAATCAGGCGGAGGAGATTGCTAGGCGAATAGGAGAAGATTGGTCACTTCCAATTGACACAAAAGTTCTAATTCGTGTCAAAAAGACACGTCCGCAAAAAGATCTCGACAGTGCGACGCGTCAGAAAAATCTTGAAGATGCATTTACAGCAGATAAAAAACGGGCACAGGCATACAAACGCGTGATACTTGTCGATGATATTTATACAACAGGAAGTACCATGGAATCATGTGCTAAAGCACTTCTCGCGGCGGGAGTACAGCAAGTCTACGGATTTGCACTCAGCTCAGGGAGGGATGGAGCATCATAGTTACAGTTCACACAATTATTAATACCTAAATGGCGGTGAGACGAGTTGATTTTACAAGGCGGAACGTTGTAGTGGGACTTTCAAAGTAACGTATGATGATAAGTAGTGTAACAGGTGCCCACGGAAAAGTGACGCCGACAAAACAATCGTCGAGCCGCCTTCGTAAACTGCCGCATTTTATATTTTTTTTAGAATCATTCGCTCATTTTTTAGATACGCATTAGGAAGAATCTGATATAATAAGCTTATGGCATCCAGTTATCGATAAAGCTCATAAATTTTGAGCAGACAAGCTGGTAAAACAAAAGAAAGGAGAGTGCCATGAAGCTGAAAAATAAGCTGATCATATCATTTTTAATGATTATGGCAATACCGTTGTTTTTATTTTGTGTATTTAGCGTTGTGTTAGTACGCTATCAGTTTGTAATCATTCAGAACAGCTATGGCGTGTCAGCAGAGCTTACGGATTTTTTTCCTAATAATAATAAATTATTTAGTCAGCTGATGAACAATGTACAGCTGAAATTGCAGGATGAAATAGAAGAAGACAGTCAGTTGCTGGAAGACAAAAAGATGCTGGAAAAGTACTGTGAGAAGGAGGCAGGAGAATTTATTAATGTAGTTGTTCTTAAGGATGAGGACATTTACTACAGCTATAAGCCTCTCAAGCAGGAAGAGATTGAGGCAATCGAAAGAGAGTCACAGGAAATAATAGATGCAGCCGATGATACTAGTACTGTATATCTGAGTAAGGAGAATACTATACTTGGAAAGGCAGCTGACAGCAAATTTGCAGATGGAAGCCGTGCACAGGTATATACACTTGTAAAGGTTAATCAGTGGCTTCCAGAGTTAAAGCAGCTTGTTGTTCAGTTTGTGCTGGCAATGATTTTTATCCTATTTTTGACGGCATGTATTTTCACAACATGGATTTACCGCTCAGTTGTACAACCTATTAAGGAGCTTCGCCTGGCCACTGAGAAAATTAAGTCAGGAAATCTTGATTTTTTGGTGACTGCTGCATCAAATGATGAGATGGGGCAGCTTTGTACAGATTTTGAGAAGATGAGACAGCGCCTTAAGGAAAGTGCAGAGGAGAAGATACGTTTTGACAACGAAAATCGTGAGCTGATTAGTAATATCTCGCATGATTTGAAAACACCTATCACATCTATCAAGGGATATGTGGAAGGAATCATGGATGGTGTTGCTGATACACCAGAAAAGATGGAACGTTATCTTAAAACTGTCTACAACAAGGCAAACGATATGCAGCGCCTTATTGATGAACTGACATTTTACTCAAAGATTGATACTAATCGCATTCCATACAATTTTAGAAAAATCAATGTCAGCGATTATTTTGGAGATTGTGCCGAAGAAGTTGGACTTGATCTTGGTGCAAAAAATATTGTATTCCAGTATGCCAATTATGTAGATGAACAAGTAATGGTTATTGCTGATCCAGAGCAGATTCGAAGAGTGGTCAATAACATCATAAGTAATTCATGCAAATACTTTGACAAGTCACAGTGCTTTATCAATATGCGAATAAAAGATGTCGGTGACTTTATTCAGGTTGAGATTGAGGATAATGGAAAAGGAATTGCGACAAAAGATATTCCATATATATTTGATCGTTTTTACCGCACTGATTCATCGCGTAATTCGGCAAAGGGAGGAAGTGGTATCGGCCTTTCTATTGTGCGCAAGATACTAGAGGATCATGGCGGAAAAGTTTGGGCTTCAAGTAAAGAAGGTACTGGAACAGTTGTGTACTTTGTTTTAAGAAAATATCAGGAAAATGTACAAAATGTAGAGTCAGCAGAGGCAGACGATACAGATGAAAAAACAAAAGAGGCTAAGACAAAGGAAACAAAAGTAAAAGAAGCCAAAACAAAAGAGCAAAAAGTGACGAAAGAAAGCGGTACAGGAAAGGTTGTATTTACACAGGATAATTCGTCAAAAAATTCAACGCATATAATGCAGATGCGCGGAAAAGAAAGGAAGGAATGACATGGCAAGTATATTAATAATAGAAGATGAAATTAGCATTGCAGAGTTAGAAAGAGATTATCTTGAGCTTTCTGGATTTGAGGTTGAGATTGAAACATCTGGTACTAGTGGACTTGAACGTGCACTCAAAGAAGATTTTAATCTGATCATTTTAGATCTGATGCTTCCAGGAATTGATGGATTTGATATCTGCAAGAAGATTCGTGAGCACAAGAATACACCTATTATAATGGTTTCAGCAAAGAAGGATGATATTGATAAGATAAGAGGTCTTGGTCTTGGTGCCGATGACTATATGACAAAGCCATTTAGCCCAAGTGAGCTTGTTGCAAGAGTAAAGGCACATATGGCACGTTATCAGAGATTAGTTGGCAGCAATGCACAGCAAAATGATATTGTGGAGATTAGAGGAATCAAGATTGACAAAACAGCGCGCCGTGTGTGGGTAAATGGTGAGGAAAAGGCATTTACAACAAAGGAATTTGATCTGTTGACGTTTCTTGCTGAAAATCCGAATCATGTTTTCACAAAAGATGAGCTGTTTCGTGAAATCTGGGATATGGCATCAATCGGTGATATTGCAACTGTAACTGTTCATATTAAGAAGATTCGCGAAAAGATTGAATATGATACCTCCAAGCCGCAGTATATTGAAACGATCTGGGGTGTAGGCTATCGCTTTAAGGTTTGATTTTATTACGATATTTTAAAGGAAAAGGAATAAGTATGAAAAAGTACATTTTATTTGATTTAGACGGTACGTTGACAGATCCGATGGAAGGAATCTGCAAATCAGCGGCAAGGGGACTGGCACATTTTGGGATTAAAGCTGATTACCATGATCTGACATTTTTTATCGGACCGCCGCTTTTAGATACGTATCGTGACAGGTATGGTATGAATGATGAGCAGGCAAGGGAAGCTGTTGCTGCTTTTCGTGAGTATTTTCAGCCGACTGGGATTTACGAAAATGAAATTTATCCGGGCATTGAAGAAATGCTAAAAGAACTTCAGGATAAAGGGTATTTTCTTGCGATGGCAACCTCAAAGCCAGAGGCGTTTGCTGATATTGTGCTGCGTCATTTTCATATCCGTGATTATATAAAGGTAATGGCCGGAGCTACGATGGATGAGGGAAGAACTAATAAGGCAGAGGTTTTAGCATATGCGCTGGAGCAGATGAATATTTCAGATTTGTCTGAGGCTGTCATGGTTGGTGATCGAAGCTATGACGTAAAGGGAGCACAGGCAATGGGAATTGACAGTGTAGGTGTTCTGTACGGATATGGAAGCCGTGAGGAATTAGAAGAAGCAGGTGCTACGAAGATTGCTAAGAGCGTAGAAGATTTAAAAAATATTCTTTTGAATTGGAAATAATTGAAAGAAAATGAAGCTACATTAAGTAGACGGAAACTAAGTTTAGAGAAGTATATAGGGCTTTGGTTCAAGGCATGGGCTGTAGAACCAAGGCTCTTTTTGTAACGATTCAGATTCAGAATAATGTAAAGTCGAGGTGTGGCTCTGAATTGCTGCTGGTAAATTTAAAAAGATTCAGTCAACAATGGAGTTGATACGCATCACAGCTAGTAAGTATTTTGAAACTGTTTAAATAATTCTATATAATTTACACAATTAAGAAAAGATAAAGAAAAACTTAAAAATATTTTTAAAAAGTACTTGACAAAATAGGAAGCGTAGGCTATAATGAAGTCACAACAAAGAAATAAACATCCAAAAAAAATAGGGAGGGAAACCCAGAAAAGGAGGTACGGTCCAAAGTACAATTAAGCTTCGTTTCATTACTTAATAAAAAATGATCAGATACATAATGATATCAAAACAAAATGATCAGTACAATAAAAGTAAATGAAACATAGGAAAAAAGATTCGGCACGGAATGGATTTTCAAATCTGCCAAAAGCAATCAAAGATTTCTTATTTGTGAAGAGAAAACAAATAAGAGGAACCCCAAAGAGAAAGAAAAGAATCGAAGGGAAGCCGATAGAAAAACGTGGTATTTGTATCTCGGAAACATGATGAGAGGTATTTGTATCACAGAATAGTCTATCTTATCAAAGAAATGCAGGCAGAAAAACAAAAATCAAAAAAGAAAAAGATGTTCTTGCAGGATGAATCAACAAACAACTAAATAGTAAAAGCAAAGCGGATAAGAAAAGGCGAAAGAACCAAAAAAGAAATCTTATTCCTAAACCTGAAAAGTTGACAGCCAAAGAAAGAGGTATTGTCCAATGGATAACGAGGTTTGAGAGCGGGTATCGAAGAAAAAGAATCGGTACCCGCTTTTTTGGTGTTTGGGAATAAAAGCGAAGATATTATTTCTTTGCTGCTTTCAAGCTGCAAAAAAATGAAAAAACTTGTTGACAAACTCTTTGAAGAGTGGTATTATAGTCAACGTCGCTGAAAACAACACAGACACAACAAAAACAATTCAGAAACAATAATGAGAATTGTAGCAATAACAAAAACAATTCAAAATCATTAAAAACAATGAATTGAAAAAAGTTGAAAAAAGTGCTTGACAAACGCAAGCAACTGTGATATATTATATGAGCTGTCGCTGAGACGGCAAAGAAAAAATCACAAAGAACCTTGATAATTGAACAGTATAACCAACCCTGAAGATTTCTTAAAAAGCCGGATCACGAAAGTGGTCAGGCGAGTGAAATTTTTAGCGTAGTATAAACTACAACCTATAAAAACAGTAAAGTCTTTTAAGTAAGACACACA